>NZ_JBHUIY010000019.1:0-77523 GCF_042683125.1 Phaeospirillum tilakii | reverse complement strand
AAATCGAGGGCCTGCCCGACCTCAAGGTCGAACAGGCGTTCGAGCTGACCGACGCCTCGGCCGAGCGTTCCGCCGCCGGCTGCACCGTCCATCTCGGCCCGGCGCCGATCATCGAATACATGCGCTCGAACATCACCCTGATGAAGTGGATGATCGCCGAGGGCTATCAGGACCGCCGCGCCCTCGAACGCCGCATCAAGGCGATGGAAGCCTGGATCGCCGATCCCCAGCTGCTCGCCCCCGATGCCGACGCCGATTACGCCGCCGTGATCGAGATCGACATCAACGAGATCAAGGAACCGATCCTCGCCTGTCCCAACGACCCGGACGACGTCAAGCCGCTGTCCGAGGTCGCCGGCGACAAGATCGACGAGGTGTTTATCGGCTCCTGCATGACCAATATCGGTCACTTCCGCGCCGCCGGCCGGGTGCTCGACGGCAAGAGCGACATCCCGACCCGGCTGTGGGTCGCGCCGCCGACCAAGATGGATCAGATGATCCTGACCGAGGAAGGCTATTACGGCATCCTCGGCCGCGCCGGGGCGCGGATGGAGCTGCCGGGCTGCTCGTTGTGCATGGGCAACCAAGCCCAGATCCGCAAGGGCGCCACCGCGCTGTCGACCTCGACCCGCAACTTCCCCAACCGCCTCGGCATCGACACAAGGGTCTATCTCGGCTCGGCCGAACTGGCGGCGGTGTGCGCCCTGCTCGGCCGTATCCCGACTCCGGCGGAATATCTCGAGCAGGTGGCGGCGGTCGATGCCAAGGCCGGCGAGATCTACCGCTACATGAACTTCGACCAGATCCCGGCCTTCCGCGACGTCGCGGCCGGGGTGACGGTCTGACATGAGCGAGGCGGAAACCGCGCCGGCGATCGGCCGGCGCGGGCTGATGCTGGTGCTGTCCTCGCCCTCGGGCGCGGGCAAGACCACCATCTCCCGCGCCCTGCTCGCCGGGGACGAGGCGCTGTCGATGTCGGTGTCGGCCACCACCCGGGCCCCGCGCCCGGGTGAGGTCGATGGCCGCGACTATCATTTCCTCGATGTCGCCGCCTTTCACCGCATGGTCGAGGCCGGCGAGTTCCTCGAACATGCCCGCGTCTTCAGCAATTTCTACGGCACCCCGCGCGGCCCGGTCGAGGCGGTGCTGGCCCGGGGCGGCGACGTGCTGTTCGACATCGATTGGCAGGGCACCCAGCAACTGGCCCAGAACGCCCGCGCCGATCTGGTGTCGGTGTTCATCCTGCCCCCCTCGCTCGAGGAACTGCACCGCCGCCTGTCCGGGCGCGGCCAGGACAGCGCCGAGGTGATCGCCGAACGGATGGCCAAGGCCGGCGACGAGATGAGCCACTGGCCCGAATATGATTACATCGTGGTCAATCGCGAGGTGGAGCATTCGGTGGCCCAGGTCCGCGCCATCCTCGCCGCCGAACGGCTGAAACGGGCGCGTCAGGTCGGGCTGGCCCCGTTCGTCAACCGCCTGCGCGGCCTCGACCGCGATTCCGGGGGCTGAAGGCGGGCTCTGCCCGCACCCGCCAAGGGCCGCAAGGCCCTTGGAACCCATTGATGGTCGGGCGTGACACCGCCTTTCGCCTCACACAGGACAAGGCAAGGGATCCAAGGGCCCCCGGCCCTTGGCGGGTCCGGGCGGAGCCCGGGAAACAGCGAGGGAACGCCGACGATGACCGCCTATGTGGTGATGGGCAACGCGAAATATTACGATTTCATCGCCTTGACCGTTGCCCAGATCCGCCGCGTCGCTCCCTCGGCCCGGGTGCTGGTCTATGATTGGGGCGACGATCGCCGCCGCGCCCGCTTCGCCTGTCCCACCACCGGGGTCGAGGTGGTGGACTGGACCGGCCGCATCGCCGACCTCGGCCCGCTCGCCGCCAGCCTGCCCCCCGCCCGTCAGGTCGAGATGGCGATCGCCTACAACGCCCGCTTCCGCCGCACCTGGCGCCAGCGCCTGCGCAAGGCGGTGCTGAAACGCTGGCCGGGCAGCCCGCTGGCCCGGCCGTTGATCAAGGCCGGCTTGGCCTTCGAGAACATGCTGCTCCAGAAGGTGCCGTGCATGGAGGACGCCTCCCGCCGGATCGGCGCCGAGCGGATGATCTTCCTCGACGCCGACGCCATCCCGGTCCGCCCGATCGAGGATGCCTACGACGCGGCCCCGTTCGACGTCGCCGTCACCCTGGTCGATCGCCCCAACTGGCAGGTCAATCGCTGCGCGGTGATCAACAGCGGCGTCCTGCTGTTCGGCGCCAACCCCGCCGCCCGCGCCGCCTTTTTTACCGCGTGGCGGGCGGCGATCGACAGCTGCGACGAATGGCTGCGCGAACAGACCGCCCTGGTCCGCTTCCTCGCCGCCCAGGCCCCCGATCTGTTCACCCCCGCCGCCGCCGCGCCCCTGGACCTTGGCGAAGAGACGTTGCGCCTGCGGGCTTTGCCCTGCGCCACGTACAACAACACCGACCGCGACACCGCGCTGGACACCGGCGCCCGGGTGCTGCACCTCGCCAACACCGCCCATAACCTCGCCACCGTCCGCGACCTCCTCGTCCGCCTGCGCACCGCCCCCGATGGTGAGGACGGAGAGGGCGGGGAGTAGTCAACGCGGTTTAGGTGGGCGCTGCCCACACCCGCCAAGGGCCGAGGGCCCTTGGAACCCTTTGATGGGAGTCAGGCGGGAGGCTGGGCGGGGCATAAGTCAACCCGATCGACCCGCCGTTCAGAACCCCCAGGTGGCCTTCAGCAGCCCGGTGTGGCTCTGATAATTGGGCCGTGCCTCGCCGGAATAATCAGCCTTCAGGGTCAGATCGTCCGACTGCTCCAGCGTCGCCGACAGGTTCAGGCGGGCACCGTCCGCCGCCGTGCGGGCCACGGTGCTGGTGAAGCCCTCGCCCCCCATCAGGCCGGAGGTGGCGATCGGGCCTTGCAGATAATCATGCACCCAGGCCAGCTGGGCCTCGGGCCTCACCCTCCCCAGGGGCGTGGCCACCGACCAGCCGACCTTGACCCCGATGTCCTGGGTCACCGACTGGCTGCCCCGCCGGCGGATGGTCAGATTCTCGTCCGAACCGCTCTCGGTGTAGCCGTCCGAGACCACCCGCAGATAGCGCAGGCCGGCGATCGGCGTCACGGTCACCGCCGCGTTCACCGGGATGTCGTAGCCGCCGCCGATCTTCGCCACATAATGCTGGCCGTCGTAATCGGCATGCGCCTGCTGGCCCAGGAAGCCGATGGTCCGCCGCTGGTTGAAGCGGTCATAGCCGAAACCCGCCTGCCCATCGACGAAAGCCCACCCGAAACGATGCAGGCCATAGGTGGTCAGCTGATAGCTGTCGACGGTGGTGAGGTTGCCCGAGGACGCGCCCAGGCCGGCGGTCCAGCCGCGCAGCCAGCTCGCGGCGACGCCGACGCTACTGCCGGCGGCAACGTGAAAATCGAGCCCGCTCATCAGACCGAAGCTGGTGGACTTGGCCCCGTCGGCGTCGGCGGTGGTGCCGCGCAGGGCATATCCTCCCAGCACCTGCCCCCACAGGCCGGAGGAATGGGGCTCCGATCCCGCCGCGACGCCGGACACTCCGCCGCCCTCGGCCAGCGCCAGTTGACGGGTGTCGATCGCCTGGACCACCGGCTCGATCTGCGCCGTCACCTGGACGAGCGGCGTGACCTGGCTGGGCGCCAGTTGCTTGACCGCCGTCGCCTGCGCCGACTCGGGCAGGTTGTTCAACGGATCCAGCACCTTGGTCTGGAAGGCCAGCGCCGCCGCGCCGTTCGAGGCGGCGATGGCGTCCAGCGCCGCGCCGACCCCGACCGCCGCGCCCCCGGCCGTCCGCCCCAGCGCCACATAGCCGCCCGCCGGCCCCTTCTTGGCCAGGGTCACCTCCAGGACATTGCCGACGGCGGTCAGCGACGCTTTCAGGCCGCTGGTGCCGACCACGATCACGCTGTTGTTGGTATAGGTGCTGCTGGCCCCGCCCCTGACGATCAAGTAGGTCTCGCCGGCGCTCAGGCTGACGCCCGAGATGGTGATCGCCGCCCCGGTGATGGTGGCGCCGCCGGTCACGGTCAAATAGCCGTAACTGTTGACCGAGACCACCGGGATGACCAGTCCGCCGCCGGTCTGGCTGTAAGTGCCGGTGATGGTCGGGCTGTTGGAAAAGCTCAGCGTCGCGCCCGTATTGATGACGCTGCGGGCGCCGACATTGATGTTGTCGTTCAGCAGCAGATTGCCGGAGGCGAAGGTCAGGTTGGAAAGCGTGCTGGTGATGGTCCCCGCCGTGTTCGCCGCATAGCCGGTCAGTGTGCCGAAGGTCCCGCCGCTGCCGCCGTCGATGGTCAGGCCGTGGGAACTGGCATTGACGATATTGCCTTCGATCACCCCGCTGTTGACGATCGCGCCGATGCTGCCGGACGCGGTGTTGGCGAGGGCGATCGCGCCGCTGATCGTGCCGCTGTTGGACAGCGTGCCGATGCTGCCGGAATTCCGAATTCCGGTGCTGTCGCCGTGGATGATGCCGCCGGAAGCGTTGTCGAGGCTGGAAAGGGTGGCATTGTTGCCATTGAGGACCCCCCACTTCACATCGGTGATCACGCCGCTGTTGGAAAGCCTGCCGAGGCTGCCCAAGTTCCAGATCGCGGTCGTGACCCCTCCCTGAATGGAGCCGGTGTTGATCAGCGTGCCCATTCTGCTGCCGTTGATGACACCAACCCCGCCGTTCCGAGCGATGATGGTGCCGCTGTTGGTGAACTGGCCGATGGTGCCGTTGTTGATCAGCCCGGAATAGGTGGCGCTGACCGTCCCGCTGTTGTCCACCACCGCGATGCTGCCGGTATTGTTGATGCCGGCGTTGCCGCTGATCGTGCCGCTGTTGGTCAGGACCGCAATGGTGCCGTCATTGTTGATGCCAGAGAAGGCGCTGCCGACGATGTTGGCGCTGTTGGTCAGGGTGCCGATGCTGGCGCGATTGTTGATCCCGGTGTTGCCGGCGCTGATGGTGCCGCTGTTGAGAAGGGAGGTGATCGTCCCGGATTGGTTGTTGACCCCACCCTGGGTGCCGCTGATGGTGCCGCTGTTGACCAATGTGGCGATGGTGGCGGTGTTGTAAATACCGGTGCTGCCGGCGACGAGACGGCCCAGGCCCTCGATGGTCAGTGTACCCAGGGAGCCAGTGCTGGTGATCGGCCGGAGGGCGGTGAGCGTGCCGGTGCTGGTGACGGTGAAATTGCCTGACGTCCAGGCCTGAGAGCCCCCCGAGCCCGTAATGGTGGTGTCGGCCAGGGCGGGACGGTGATCCGCCACCCCCGCGGCCAACACCAGCAGCGACGTGCCGGCGATCAGAACCTTTCCGTTCATCCCCACACCACTCCCGACCGCCGGACCTGGGCTGAAGACGATGCCCGTGAGAGGTGATTTGCCCAGCCCGGCTCCACCGGAGCGGCAGAGGATTTCCGACAGATATTTTTCATGGGCTGGTCACGTCCGTTCATTGCCGCCACAGGTCAACCACCGCTCCGATCGGCGCAGCGATGGGAACGTCATCTCATCCAATTGTCTCAGGGTGCCGCCAGATCCGCTGCAAGTCCAGCCTCGACGCAACCGCGGCGTTATTATCCATCCATCAGTCCACCCAGGACATATCCGGTTTATCGGTGAAGACTTCCCATACAAGATCAACCCTGGTTTCCCATGATCCATGTATGGGGGCGGCCGTCTGAATATGACTCACTCTGACCAAGGGCGGGAATTTTGATCTGGCCGTGTCGGCCCCGCTTCGCCGTGATTACCCATCCCGGCCCGGTCAGCGGCCGATCGCGCCGCGCGCGGCGAGGGCGGCGATTTCGTCCTCGCCCAGCCCCAGCAGCTCCTTCAACAGGCCGGCGGTGTCGGCGCCGAGCAGCGGCGGCGGGCGGTCATAGCCCACCGGCGTCGCCGACAGCTTGATCGGGTTGGCCACCGTCCGCACCGTGCCGCCGAGGGGGTGGGGCAGGGTCGCCACCATGCCGCGATGGCGCAGCTGTTCGGTGTCGAACACCTGATCGAGCCGGTTGATCGGGCCGCAGGGGACTCCCTCGGCCTCCAGCGCGGCGATCCAGTCGCGGCTGCTGCGTCCGGCGATCAGGGGCCGCAGCAGCGGGATCAGCGTCTCGCGGTGATGGACCCGGGCGGTGTTGGTGGCGAAGCGCGGGTCGTCGGCCAGTTCGGGCCGGCCGGCCACCGCGCAGAAGCGGCGGAACTGGCCGTCATTGCCCACCGCCAGGATCACATGGCCGTCGGCGGTGGCGAAGGCCTGATAGGGGACGATGTTGGGATGGGCGTTGCCCAGCCGGGTGGGGACCACGCCGCCGACCAGATAATTGCTGGCCTGATTGGCCAGCATCGCCACCTGGACGTCGAGCAAGGCGAGGTCGATCGCCTGGCCCTCGCCGGTGCGGTCGCGGTGGGCCAGTGCCGCCAGCACCGCGACGGTGGCATACATCCCGGTGAACAGGTCGGTCAGCGCGACGCCGACCTTCATCGGCTCGCCGTCCGCCTCGCCGGTCAGGCTCATCAGCCCGCCCATCCCCTGCACCAGGAAATCATAGCCGGCCCGCGCCGCCAGCGGCCCGTCCTGGCCGAAGCCGGTGATCGAGCAATAGACGAGGTCGGGCTTCTCCGCCCGCAGCGCCGGATAATCGAGACCGTATTTGGCCAGCCCGCCGACCTTGAAATTCTCCAGCACCACGTCGCAGCGGCGGGCGAGGCGGCGGATCAGGTCCTGCCCCTCGGGCCGGGTGATGTCGATCGCCAGCGAGCGTTTGCCGCGATTGGCGGCGAGGTAATAGGCGCTCTCGCCGGTGTCGCTGCCGTCGGGGGCGCGCAGGAACGGCGGCCCCCAATGGCGGGTGTCGTCGCCCGCGACCGGCTTTTCGACCTTGATCACCTCGGCGCCGAGGTCGGCCAGCATCTGGCCGGCCCACGGACCGGCCAGCACCCGGCTGAGGTCGAGCACGCGCAGATGGGACAGGGCTCCCGCCATCGTGTCGTCCTCCCGCTCAGGCCGTGAAGGCCTGCAACCCGGTCTGGGCCCGGCCGAGGATCAGGGCGTGGACGTCCTGGGTGCCCTCGTAGGTGTTGACCGTCTCCAGGTTGGCCATGTGGCGGAAGACGTGGAATTCGTCGGCGATGCCGTTGCCGCCGTGCATGTCGCGCGCCATCCGGGCGATCTCCAGCGCCTTGAGGCAGTTGTTGCGCTTGATCAGCGATACCATCTCCGGCGCCCAGGCGCCCTGGTCGATCAGCCGGCCGACCCGCAGCGCCGCCTGGGCGGCCAGGGCGATCTCGGTCTGCATCTGGGCCAGTTTGAACTGGATCAACTGGGTGGCGGCGAGCGGCCGGCCGAACTGCTTGCGGTCGAGGGTGTATTGGCGGGCGGCGTGCCAGCAGAACTCGGCCGCCCCCACCACCCCCCAGGCGATGCCGTAGCGGGCCTTGTTGAGGCAGCCGAACGGGCCGGACAGGCCGCTGGCCCCCGGCAACAGGTTCTCTTCCGGCACGAACACCTCGTCCAGCACCAGCTCGCCGGTGATCGAGGCGCGCAGCGACAGCTTGCCCTCGATCTTGGGGGTGGAGAAGCCGGGGGCGCCGCGTTCGACCACGAAGCCCCGGATCTTGCCGTCATGCGCCTCGGACTTGGCCCAGACGATCGCCAGATCGGCGATCGGGGCGTTGGTGATCCACATCTTGCTGCCGGTCAGGCGGTAGCCGCCGGGGGCGGGGCGGGCGTGGGTGCGCAGGCTGGCCGGATCCGAGCCGGAATCCGGCTCGGTCAGGCCGAAGCAGCCGATCAGCTCGCCCTTGGCGAGGCGGGGCAGCCAGCGCCGGCGCTGCTCTTCGCTGCCATAGGCGTGGATCGGATGCATCACCAGCGAGGATTGCACGCTCATCGCCGAGCGATAGCCGGAATCGACCCGCTCGATCTCGCGGGCGATCAGGCCATAGCCGACATGGCTGATTCCGGCCCCGCCATATTCCTCCGGCAGGGTCGGGCCGAGCAGGCCGATCTCGCCCATCTCGGTCATGATCTCGCGGTCGAACCGCTCCTCGCGATAGGCGGTCAGCACCCGGGGCTGGAGCCGGTCCTGGCTGTAGCCCCGGGCCGAGGCGGCGATCAGCCGCTCCTCCTCGGTCAGTTGCGCGTCGAGATCAAGCGGGTCGTCCCAGCGGAACGTCTGCACGGTGAAGCCTCCCTGATGGTGGCCGTCTTGGTCGGAGGGCGGCCGGCCCCAGGGTGCAACGCCCGGCCCATGCAGGTAAAAAATATATTCGCTATGGTTGCGATAGCGTTCCGTTATATCAGGGCAAGAGGGGGCGAAGGGGAGCCGCGATGATCGACCTGCGTCAGTTGCGTTATTTCGCCGCCATCGTCGAGCATGGCTCGCTGTCGCGCGCCGCCGAGGCGCTGCACGTCGCCCAGCCGGCGCTCAGCCTGCATCTGAAGCGGATGGAGGACGAGTTCGGCTGCCCGCTGCTGCTGCGGACGCCGCGCGGGGTGGTGCCGACCGACAGCGGAAAGCGGCTGGCCCAGCGGGCCGGGGCGGTGCTGGCGCTGGTCGGCGGGCTGGCCGACGAGGTGCGGGGGATCGAGGCGGTGCCGGCCGGGCCGGCGGTGATCGGGCTGCCGACCTCGCTCGGGCCGCTGCTGACGGTGCCGCTGGTGCAAGCGGTGCGGGCGCGCTTCCCCGCCATCCGTCTGCGGCTGGTCGAGGCGCTGTCCGGTCACATGCAGGCCTGGGTTTTGCGCGGCGAACTGGATCTGGCGGTGGTGTTCGGCGAAACCCCGTCGCCCGGGCTGGCCACCCGCTTCCTGGCGCGCGAAAGCCTGTGTCTGGTCGGGCCGCGCGGCGGGGCGGGGGGAGGGGAGGGGGAAGATCCCGACGCCGAGATCGAACTGGATCGGGCGCTCGATCTGCCGCTGATCCTGCCCGGCCGGCCGCATGGGGTGCGCGAGGAGGTCGAGCGGGCCGCCCTGCTGCGCCGCCGCCCGCCCAACGTGATCGTCGAGCTGGATTCGCTCGACCAGATCAAGACGCTGGTGGCCGAGGGGGTCGGCCATACCCTGCTGTCGCCGCGTTATGCCCGGCAGGGGGCGATCGCCGCCCGGCTGGTGGCGCGGCCGGTGGTCCGGCCGACGATCGAGCGGCGGATCTGGCTGGCCCACGCCGCCGAGCGGCCGCTGTCGGTCGCCGCCCGGGCGGTGATGGGGCTGCTGCTCGCTTTGGTCGCGCCCCATACCCGCGACGGCCTGTGGGTGTGACCACCGCCGGCCCCGTCCACCCCCAAACAGAGAGGGTGTTTTCTCGGTACGGTGTCCACCCATGAGGGAAGCGTATCTTCCCTTACAGATATAGGGTGCGTTCTTTGGTATTGTCATAACCATTGCTTTACTCCTTGCCTCTCAGGCTGACGGTCTGGGGCGATTTCCTCGCCCGCCGGGCCAGCCAACGCCCGCCGGCATGAACCGGGAGGAACAGGCATGATGTCGTTGATCCGAGGGGCGGCCCTGGCCGTCCTGGCGGTGCTGTGCGTGGTGCCGGCCCGGGCGGAGGACGTGGTCCGTCTCGGCAATCTGCGCTTCGCCCATTACGGGGCGGTGTCCTACATGAAGGAAATCGCGCCCAAATACGGGATCCGGATCGAGGAGCGGGTGTTCGCCAAGGGGCTCGACATCCAGCCGGCGATCATCGCCGGCGAGATCGACCTCGGTGCCAGCGCGCTGGAGGCGGCGATCGCCGGCCGGGCCGGCGGCGCCCCGATCGTCGCGGTGGCCGGCTTCGCCCGGGGCGGCGCCCGGATCGTCGCCCGCCCCGATCTTCAGATCGGCTCGGTCGCCGCGCTGAAGGGCCACACCGTCGGGGTGACCCGGGGCGGGCCGCAGGAATTGCTGCTGCTGGCCGAGCTGCGCCAGCACGGGCTCAGTTGGTCGGACAAGCCGGGCAAGGACGTGCGGCTGGTCTACATGGTCTATCCCGACCTCAATCAGGCGCTGGCGGCGAAGAATCTCGACGCCATCTCGCAATCCGAGCCCTATGCCTCGCAATTGCTCAACAAGGGCCTCGCCACCGAGGTGATCCGGCCCTACGACACCCCGATGGGCGAGCCGGTGCGCGCCCTGGTGATGTCCGAGAAATTCTACCGCGACAAGCCCGACGTGGCGCGGCGGACCATGCTGGCCTTCGTCGAGGCGACCCGCGCCTTCATCGCCGATCCGGCCCTGGCCGAATCCTATGTCCGCAGCCAGATGTTCAAGGGCCAGATCAGCGCCGACGATTTCCGCGACGCGATGAACAACGCCGCCTACACCTATGATCTCAGCGTCGCCCAGGTCGAGGCGGTGACGCGGACGATGCAGGAAACCGGGGTCGGCCGGATGGCCAAGCCCCCGGCGGCGGCGGAGTGGGTCCGGCTCGATCTGCTCGAAAGCGCCAAGGCGGAGTTGAGGAAATGAGGCCGGCGCTGCTGTCGCGCGACGCGCTGAAGGCCGCCGCCACCGGCGCCATCGTCCCGGTGGTGGTGGTGGCGATCTGGCAGGGCCTGTCGGTCAGCGGCTGGATCGATCACGCCTTGCTGGCCGGCCCGTGGGAGGTGCTGCTGCGCTGGTGGGCCTATCTCACCCCGGCCGAACCCTACGACCCGGCGGTGTCGGGCTGGGTCGCCTGGGCGCTGTCGGGCGAATTGCCGTCCGACGCGGTGGCCAGCCTGTACCGGGTGCTGGCCGGCTTCCTGCTCGGCACCGCGCTGGCCCTGCCGCTCGGGATCCTGATGGGGGCGTCGGAGCGGGTCTACCGGCTGGCCAACCCCACCATCCAATTGCTGCGGCCGATCCCGCCGATCGCCTACATCCCGGTGGCGATCCTGTGGTTCGGGCTGGGCAATCCGCCGGCGGTGTTCCTGATCACCATCGGCGCGTTCTTCCCGGTGCTGATGAACACCATCGCCGGGGTGCGCAACGTCGATGGGATTTACATCCGCGCCGCCCGCAATCTCGGCGCCGGGCCGTTGACCCTGTTCTGGCGGGTGATGCTGCCGGCCGCCACCCCCTACATCCTGACCGGGGCGCGGATCGGCATCGGCACCGCCTTCATCGTGGTGATCGTCGCCGAGATGATCGCGGTCAATAACGGGCTCGGCTTCCGCATCCTGGAGGCGCGCGAATATTTCTGGTCGGACAAGATCATCGCCGGAATGGCCTCGATCGGCCTGCTCGGGCTGGCGATCGACGGGGCGATGAGCCGGCTCAACGCCCGCCTGCTGCGCTGGCACCGTGGTCTTGAGCCCTGACGCGAGGAGAGGACGGACATGACCAAGATGTTTCCCGCCGCCCCCACGCTCGCCCCATCCGGGCCCGGCCAGATCGAGATCGCGGGGGTGGAGAAACGCTTCGCCCTCGGCGCGCGCGAGATGGTGGCGCTCGGCGGCATCGACCTGTCGATCCGCGCCGGGGAGTTCGTCTGCCTGCTCGGGCCGTCGGGCTGCGGCAAATCGACCCTGCTCAACGCCATCGCCGGCTTCGCGCCCCCCACCGCCGGGCGGATCAGCGTCGATGGCGCGCCGGTGCGCGGCCCGGGGCCGGATCGCGGCATGGTGTTCCAGGAATATGCCCTGTTCCCCTGGATGACGGTGGCGAAGAACATCGCCTTCGGCCTCGAGATCAAGGGGATGAGGCGCGACGAGATCGAGGCCCGCACCCGCACCCTGCTCGACACGCTGTCGCTGGCGGAATTCCGCGACCGCTATCCCAAGGACCTGTCGGGGGGGATGCGCCAGCGGGTGGCGATCGCCCGCGTCCTCGCGCTCGATCCGCCGATCCTGCTGATGGACGAACCGTTCGGGGCGCTCGACGCGCTGACCCGCCGCACCCTGCAGGACGAATTGCTGCGGCTGTGGCAGGAAACCGCCAAGACCATCGTCTTCGTCACCCATTCGATCGAGGAATCGATCTACCTCGCCGACCGGATCGTGGTGATGACCTATCGGCCGGGGACGATCAAGGCGGTGGTGCCGATCGCCCTGCCGCGCCCGCGTGACACCGCCCGGGCCGATTTCAACGACCTCAAGCGCGAGTTGGGCGGGCTGGTGATGGCGGAACAGCGCCGCCATACCGACGACGAGATCAAGCCGGCGACGTTCGATTAGGCCAGGGCCGCGCCCCCCGCCTGTCGCCCCCCTCCGCTGTCGCCCGCTCCCGCCGCGGCCGGCCCGGTCCCCTCTGTAGGTATTAACCACAAGGCCGCCGGTCCTTTTTACTGGACCGGCGGTGTTGTTGCTTGCCCATTGGTTCCAGCGGGGTGGTCAGGGCGATGGATTCCCTGTGCTTTTTCATCGCCGGGCCGCCGTTTCCCGGTCACGATCGCCCATCCGGCGAATAAAATCGCCCCTTTTCACCGGACTTGGTCAGTCTCCATTCGGTGTCCGGTCGGCCGCGACAATATTTAGAGGATGATCTGGGCAACGCGGTCTGTTACGAACGAAACGCCACCGGGATCCGATCCGTCGTCGGCAACGGCCACGTCAATCTGGCCGCAACCCTGGCGAAGGAAAGCGCGGCGTTGGGCCGCGACGGTCTTGGGGGGTGACGGGGCGGGGGAGTCCGGCGGGCGCGCGGCGGCGGCCGCGCCTGTTCCCGTTATGGTTTCCTCTCTTCAGGGATAAACTAATGAAAAGGTTGACAGGACATCTGTATTTCTGGGTGCTGGTGGCGATCCTTGCCGGCGGCACGCTGGGGTATTTCGAACCGAAACTGGGCGTGAACCTCAAGCCGCTGGGCGACGGTTTCATCGCCCTGATCAAGATGCTGATCAGTCCGGTGATCTTCTGTACCGTGGTGCTGGGCATCGCCGGGGCCGGCGACATGAAGAAGGTCGGCCGGGTCGGCGGCAAGGCGCTGCTCTATTTCGAACTGGTCTCGACCCTGGCCCTGATCATCGGTCTGGTGGTGATGTGGGTGATCCGGCCCGGCGACGGCTTCCACGCCGATCCCAGCCAGCTCGACGCCAAGGCGGTGGCGAAATACGCCAAGCTGGCCGAGGAACAGAGCACGGTCGATTTCATCCTGCACATCATCCCGAAGACGCTGTTCGACGCCTTCACCGCCGGGGGCGACCTGCTCCAGGTGCTGCTGGTGGCGATCCTGTTCGGCTACGCCATGAGCCGGATGGGCGAGAAGGGCGCCGGGGTCCACCGCTTCATCGAGGAATGCTCGCACATCTTCTTTGCGATGATGAATGCGGTGATGAAGCTCGCGCCGGTCGGTGCCGGCGGGGCGATGGCCTTCACCATCGGCAAGTACGGCATCGCCGCGCTGAAGCCGCTGCTGGCGCTGATGGGCAGCTTCTACCTGACCTGCATCCTGTTCATCATCATCGTGCTCGGCCTGATCGCGCGGGCCACCGGGTTCTCGATCTTCAAGTTCATCGCCTACATCAAGGAAGAACTGCTGACGGTGCTCGGCACCTCCTCGTCGGAATCCGCCCTGGTGCCGCTGATGGCCAAGCTTGAGAAGCTCGGTTGTTCGAAGTCGGTGGTCGGGCTGGTGGTGCCCTCGGGCTATTCGTTCAATCTCGACGGCACCAACATCTACCTGACGATGGCGGCGTTGTTCGTCGCCCAGGCGCTCGACATCGACCTGACCTTCGGTCAGCAGGCGACCCTGCTCGGCGTGGCGATCCTGACCTCGAAGGGCGCGTCCGGCGTCACCGGGGCCGGTTTCATCACCCTGGCGGCGACGCTGGCGGTGGTGCCGAGCGTGCCGGTGGCCGGTCTGGCCCTGATCCTCGGCATCGACCGCTTCATGTCCGAGGCCCGGGCGCTGACCAACTTCATCGGCAACGGCGTCGCTACCGTGGTGGTGTCGCGCTGGGAGAAGGAACTGGACATGGCCCAGATGAAGAAGACCCTGGGCTGACGTCTCGTGCGGGCTGCCGCCCCGCGCGCCAATGGCGCGCAATGTGACGCCTCGCGCGGGCTGCCGCCCGCGGGCCCGCCCGGAGGCGGCGCCTCCGGACCTCCCCTTTTTTCGAAAAAGAAGGGGGTCCGGGGCATCGCCCCGGCCGGGTGCGGGCGGGAGCCCGCTGATTTTTCCGGTATTGCGCGCAAGGCGCGCGGGCGGGAGCCCGCTTACAGCGCCAGCAACCGGCGCAGCAGGTCGATCTTGTCGCGGCTGACCGGCAGGCGGGTGGCGGCCTGATCGGCGAGACGCAGATAAAGCCGCCCATCGTCGCGTTCGGTGGCGAGGATGTGGCGCAGATTGACCAGATGGCGGCGATGGACCCGCAGGAACAGAGCGGGGTCGAGCCGGCGTTCGAGGTCGGCCAGCGAGCGCGGGCAGAAGGCGGCGAAGGCCAGGGTGCGGGCCTCGGCGTAATGGCCCTGGGCGGTCAGGCAGACCACCTGATCGACGTCGATCAGGCTGGTGACTCCCCCCTGGCCGCGCACCACCGGCAGCTTCAGCAGCAGGGCGCCGTGCGGGCCGGTGGCGACCGGCGGTCCCATCGCCAGATCGCCCTGGGCGTGGAACATCATGCAATAGCCGATCTGGCCGGGCTCGGGGCCGGTTTGCAGCCGGGTGACCTTGGCGACCAGACTGCCGATCGGGGTGGTGACCACCAGCGCGGCGGCGCCCTCGGCCGAATCGCGGGCGCACTCGATCAGCCACGCCACCTTGGGCCGCGCCGCCGGGGGATGCAGGTCGAGGATGTCGCGCCCGAACGGCAGCGTGCGGTCGCGGCCGAGCAACTGGCGCGCCAGCGGGTTGGCCGACAGGATCCGCCGTTCGGCATCGAGCACCACCACGCCGACCGGGGTGCGTTGCAGGCGGTATTCGAAACTGCCGCCGGGATCGGGAGGAAAAACGGGGGGAGGGGGCATCGGCGCCGGGACCAGGGCTGAGGCGGTCAGCATAGCCGCTTTGCCGGGTCTTGCCTACCCCGTCGGGTGGCTTCCGCCGCCCGGGGGGATCCCGGGCGGCGGAGCCGGCGTCAACAGGCGCCAAAGGCGAAGGTGGTTTCGGTCCCTTCGTCCCAGCCATCCCACAGGTAATCGCCCTCGATGCCGTCGGCGATCAGGCGGAAGGCGTAGCGGGCCTGTTCCAGATAGGCGTCGCAATAGGCGCCGATCTGGTTCATGCCGCCATTGGCCTCGTGCGCCTCGGCCGGACAGGGCGAGCCGCAGAAATGGCGCACCGGACAGATCGCGCACTTGGCGATGTCCTCGACCTTGCGCTCGGACACCTTCTTGAACGGCGCGGTCTCCAGCACGTCCTCGATCCGGTCCTGGAACAGGTTGCCGCCGGCGAACTCGGGCAGGCCGATGAACTCGCTGCACGGGAACAGGGTGCCGTCGGGGACCAGGGCGAAGAAGCTGCGCCCGCCGCCGCAGGGGGAGATGTCGCACATCAGCCGCCGCGCGGTGGGGGCCAGGATCGAGATCAGGATGTTGGCGAAGTTCGCCACCACCAGCTTGCGGCCGGTCTCGCGGTAGAGCTGATGGGTGCGGTCGAGCGCGGCGGTGAAGGCCTTGGCCACCACCGCGTCCTCGACCCACGAATCCCTGCCGCCCTGCTGGGTGCAGCGGACGAAGTTCAGCATGCAGGCCGGCACTTCGCGGGCGTGGAGGAACTCGACCATCGCGGTCAGCTGATCGACGTTCTGGCGGTTCATCGTGCAGATCACGTTGAAGCCGGGATAGCCGCGCAGCCGGTCGATCGCCCGCAGGGTCGAATCGAACACGCTGTCGCCGTTCCAGCGCTTGCGCGACAGGTCGGCGACATCCTGCACCGGGGCGTCGAGCGACAGGCCGATGCCGCAGCCCTGGCCGGTCAGGAACGCCACCGCCTCGTCGTCGAGCAGGGTGGCGTTGGTCTGCACCCCGAAGCGGAAGCGGTCGCGGTACTGCTCGATCGCGGCGAACATCGCCTCGCGCGCCAGCATCGGCTCGGCGCCGTGGAAGATGATCTGCGGCTTGCGGTCGGGCGGCAGGGTGCGGCTGAAATAGGCGTCGAGCCGGGCCATCGCGTCGAGCAGGGTCTCCTTGCTCATCTGCTGGCCGCCCTTGCGCATCTCGCCCGGAATGTAGCAATAGGCGCAATCGAGGTTGCAGCGTTCGGTCGGATTGAAATAGACCGCCGACGGCTTCAGATGGAAGCGCAGCATGTCCATTTCCTGGGCGAACGAATCGCGCTTGGCGTGCCACTGCGCCAGCAGGGCGCCGTCCTCGATCACCGCCCCGGTCTGGTCCTTGCGCACCAGCGACCAGAAGGCGGTGTCGGCGTCGATCAGCGCGGTGTAGTCGGGATGGCCGATGTCGAACCAGTCCAGCCCGTCGGGAAGAGCGGCCCCCGCCGCTCCCCCCTTCACCTCGGTGACGAGGCTCAACGCTTCACCTGCTTGTCCATCAGCACGTAATGGGACAGGCCGGTGCCTTCGGCGTCGCAGCTCTTGCGGCTGGCGATCACCGCCGGACGGGTGGTCTTCTGATCGGTTCTGGTCATGGCCTTCACGGACTCCACGTTGGTCGGGGCGACGGCGCCGGGCCATGACGGACCCTTTGCCGAAACCCTTTTCCATCGGATTCCGCCCCGAGACTCTTGATGAGGCCCAACAGGTCTTCTGGCTCTCGGATCAGCCACGGCACCACGCCTTCCCGGCGGTTGGCCGCCAGTGGCCGGGCGTTTTCCGCCCCAGTGGTCCGTGTCCCCGATTACAGCGGCGGGACCGCCACGGAGTTGCACCGTGTTCCGGGATGTTGGACTGAGCCCGTTTACGCCAGCGGGGCGGGGGGCGTCAAGCCCGGCGGCGCCCCGTCCGGCAGGGCCGAAAGCGACGCATGGGAGGGGCGCGATCATCCCCTTGCCCTGTGGGGTCGTTCCGGGGCACAGTCCCGCTCGCGCCGCAGGGCGCGTTTCGTTTTTCCAAGGAACAGTTCAGGACTGGACAAGATCATGGCCCGGCGTCTCGCGGTCTTCCTGGTGGATTGGTGCTGGCGTCATGCCTGGGCGGTGGTGACGGTCGCCCTGCTGGCGACGGCCGGGCTCGGCTATTACGCCGCCACCCATCTCTCCCTCGACACCGACGAATCCAAGCTGATCGCCGGCGATCTGCCGTTCCGCCAGGCCGAGGCGACGATCGATGCCGCCTTCCCCCACACCCTCGACCGGCTGGTGGTGGTGCTCGACGCAGCCACCCCCGAGGCGGCGGAGGAAGGGGTCGAACGGCTGGCCGCCGCGCTGGAGGCCCGCCATGATCCGGCGATCCGCTCGGTGTCCCGCCCGGCCGAGGAAGTGTTCTTCCGCCGCTACGGCCTGATGTTCCTGTCGCCGACCGAGCTGTCGGCGCTGTCCGACCGGCTGATGGCGGCCCAGCCGCTGCTCGGCACCGTGGCGCGCGATCCGTCGCTGCGCGGGCTGGTCGGCGCCACCCAGATGATCCTCGAGGGCGTCGCCCGCCATCAGGCGGCGGCCGAGGAGGTCGAACCGCTGCTGCAACGGCTCGACCGCGCCGCCGGTGCGCTGGCCGAGGGCCGCGCCGCCGAGCCGGCCGACTGGCAGAGCCTCGCCGCCGCCGGCCCCGGGCGCGACACCCCCAGCCGGGTGCTGCTGGTCCAGGTCCGGCTCGACCATGCCGAACTCCAAAGCGGCGCCGCCGGCACCGCCGCGATCCATGCCGCCGCCGCCGCCGCCGGGGTCACCCCCGACCAGGGCTACCGCCTGCGCCTGACCGGCTCGGTGGCGCTGACCGACGCCAATTTCGCCACCGTCACCGAAGGGGTCGGCCTGTCGGCGCCGCTGTCGCTGCTGGCGGTGCTGGTGCTGCTGTTCTGGGGCGTGCGGTCGTTCCGGGTGGTGGCGGCGATCATGATCAGCCTCGCGGTCGGGCTGGTCGCCACCGCCGCCTTCGCCGCCGCCACCGTCGGCAGCCTCAATCCGATCTCGGTCGCCTTCGCGGTGATGTTCGTCGGCATCGCGGTCGATTTCGCCATCCAGTTCGTCATCTCGTTCCGCAACGAGCGGTACCGTCTGACCGACGCCGCTCCGGCGGTCCGCTCGGCCGCCGGGCTGATGGCGGCGCCGCTGTCGCTGGCGGCGCTGGCGACGGCGGTCGGCTTCCTCTCCTTCCTGCCCACCGCCTATACCGGCGTCTCCCAGCTCGGCCTGATCGCCGGCGGCGGGATGGTGATCGCGCTGGTGGTCGATTTCACCCTGCTGCCGGCGCTGCTGGCGCTGATCAAGCCGCCGTCCGAGCCCGAGCCGGTCGGGCTGAAGCTGGCCGCCGCCGACCGCTTCCTCGCCCGCCGCGCCCGTCCGGTGGTGTGGGGCGCCGGCCTGATCGCGGCGACCGGCGCGGCGCTGCTGCCGGCGCTGCCGCTCGATTTCGACCCGCTTCACCTCCAGAATCCCAAGGCCGAGGCGGTGGCGACCTTCCAGGACCTCGCCCGCGATCCCGAATCCGGGGTCTATGCGGTCGAGATCCTCGCCCCCAGCCTGGGCCAGGCCCACGCCTTGGCCGAACGGCTCGACGCCCTGCCCGGCGTCCGCCGCACCATGACGCTGGAAAGCTTCCTGCCGCCCGACCAGGACCAGACCCTGCCGATCCTGGCCGACATGGCCCAGGTGCTGGGGCCGACCCTCGATCCGGCCCAGGTGCTGCCGCCGCCCGACGCCGCCGCCACCGCCCAGGCGATGGTCGCGCTGGCCCGCCAGCTTGAGGCGGTGCTGCCGGGCGACCAGCTTGCCCGCGACCTCGCCGCCCATCTCGACGCGGTGGCGGCGGCCGGTCCCGACAAGGTGCGGGCGTTCGATCACGCCACCGCCGCCGGCCTGTCCGGGCTGATCGTCGGCCTGCGCGCCAGTCTGGTCGAGGTGCGGCCGCTGACGCTCGAAACCCTGCCGGCCGACCTGACCCGCAACTGGCTGACCCCCGACGGCCGCGCCCGGGTCCAGGCCGTGCCGCGCGAGAACATGGCCGATGCCGGCGCCCGCGCCCGCTTCGTCGATGCCATCACCGCGCTGGCCCCCGACGCCGCCGGCTCGCCGATCTCGATGGAGCTGTCGGGCCGGGTGGTGGTGCATGCCTTCGCCATCGCCGCCTTGGCCGCGCTGGTGGGCATCGGGCTGATGCTGGCGGTGATGCTGCGCCGGCTGCTCGACACCCTGCTGGTGCTGGCGCCGCTGCTGATCGGGGCGCTGGCGACGGTGATCGTCTGTTGGACCTTCGGGCTGGCGATCAATTTCGCCAACATCATCGCCCTGCCGCTGCTGCTGGGCATCGGCGTCGCCTTCAACATCTATTTTGTCGTCAACTGGCGCAACGGGGTGACCGAGCCGTTGCAGACCCCGACCACCCGGGCGGTGCTGTTCAGCGCGCTGACCACCGGCTCGGCGTTCGGCAGTCTCGCGGTGTCGCCGCATCTCGGCACCGCCTCGATGGGTCTGCTGCTGTTCGTTTCGTTGGCGCTGTCGGTGCTGGCGACCTTCGTGGTGCTGCCGGCGCTGTGCCATCTGCTGGGGAAGGCCAAATCATGAGCAAGAGGTTGATCGTCACCGCCGATGATTTCGGCCGTTCGGTCGAGGTCAACGAGGCGGTCGAGGACGCCCACGTCAACGGCATCCTCACCTCGGCCAGCCTGATGGTGACCGAGGCGGCCTGCGCCGACGCGGTGGCCCGGGCCAAGCGGCTGCCGCGCCTCGGCGTCGGTCTGCACGTCACCATGGTCGACGGCATTCCGGCGCTGCCGCCCGAGGCGATCCCGGCCCTGGTCGGCCCGGACGGCCGCTTCGGCCGCGATCTGGTGCGCAAGGGGGCGCGGATTTTCCTCGACCGCGAGGCCCAGCGTCAGGCGCGCGAGGAGATGCGGGCCCAGTTCGAGCGTTTCGCCGCCACCGGCCTGCGTCTCGCCCATGTCGATTTCCATCATCATTACCACCAGCACCCGACCCTGTTCGCGATCGCGGTCGATCTGGCGGTCGAGTTCGGCGCGCTCGGGATCCGCATCCCCTACGAGCCGGCGCTGGCCTCGATCGCCGCGCGTGGTGACAAGATCGGGCTGCGGCTGTTCAACGGGCTGGCCTATGCGCCGCTGTGCGCCTGGATGCGGGCGCGGGCCAAGGCGGCCGGCCTGGTGGTCAATGACCGCTCGTTCGGGCTCAACGACAGCGGGGCGATGGATCTAGCCAAGGTCGCGTCCTATCTCGACCATCTGCCCGACGGCCTGTCCGAGATCTATTCCCATCCCGCCACCGGCCATTGGGGGGTGCGGCCGATGCCGTCCACCTATCAGGTCAGCGCCGAGTACCGCGCCCTGATCGATCCGTCGAACCGGGCCCGGGTGCGCGACCGCGGCATCACCCTGGTGTCGTTCGTCCAGGCGGCGGCCGAAGCATGAAGTCCGGCGCCTGGCGGCTGGTCCTGATCGCGGTCATCCTCGGCATCGCCTGGTGGCTGCGCGATGGATTCGGCGACGTCGGCGGCGCCCTCGACAAGGCCGGCTGGAGCGGGGTGCTGATCCTCACCGCCTTCCACCTGCTGCCGATGACCCTGTGCGGCCTGAGCTGGGCGGCGCTCCAGGTCGGCGAGCCCCGCCTCAAGCTGTGGGTGTTCGTGATGGGGCGCTGGATCCGCGACGGCGTCGGCGAGATGGCCGGCTTCATCCCGCTGTCGGGCGAGATGGCCGGCATCCGCCACCTGACCCGCTTCGGGGTGCGTGCCCCGGTGGCCGGGGCCGGGGTGGTGGTGGACATCACCGCCGAGGCCGCCGGCCAGTTCCTGTTCAGTCTGGCCGGGGTGGCGATGTGGGCCTGGCTCTATCCCCATTCCGACGTCACCCGCTGGGGGGTGATCGCCCTGCTGGTGGCGATGCCGGTGCTGGCCGGAATGGTGCTGGTGCAGCGTTCCTGGTTCGTCCATTTCCTCGAGACCCTGCCGTCGCGGCTGATGCCGAAAAGCTGGGACGCCCCCGACCTCGAACAGGGGGTGCTGGCCTCGATCAACGACATCTACCGCCAGCGCATCCGCGTCCTCCGCTCGGTCGGCTGGCACCTCGCCGCCTGGCTGGCCGGGGCGGCGGAAGCCTGGGTCGGGCTGCATCTGCTCGGGGTGCCGCTCAGCCTCGCCGAGGTGCTGGCGATGGAGAGCATCATCTTCGCCATCCGCAGCGTCGCCTTCATCGTGCCGGGCGCGATCGGGCTCCAGGAAGGCGGCTACATGCTGTTCGGCTCGATGCTCGGCCTGCCGACCGAGGTCGCCCTCGCTTTGTCGCTGCTGAAGCGCGGGCGCGAACTGCTCCTCGGCCTGTCGGCGCTGCTGGCGTGGCATTTCATCGAGGGCGCCACCGCCCGCGCCCGCGACAAGGCCTGATCCGGCGGGGGAGGCGGTGCGCCCCCCCCGTTCCGGTCAGGTAAAAGCCTTGAAGGCGATCAGGGTGAAGGTGTCGCGCACCCCGGGCAGGGTCTGGATCCGCTCGGTGATGAAGCTGCCGATGTCGGTCCCCTCGTCGAGATAGCATTTCAGCATCAGGTCGTACTGACCCGAGATCGAATGGACCTCGGACACCAGTTCGGTGTCGACCGCCAGGGTGGCGACCTCGTAGGCCCGGCCCAGTTCGGTTTTGACCATCACGAAGATCGTCTGCATCGGTTCCCGCTCCGTAGACATCGACCCGTTTGGGTCTGCGTGACGCCAGTCTAGGCGGCGCTTCCCCCCGAGTCACGCGGGCTCCGCCCGCACCCGCCAAGGGCCGCAAGGCCCTTGGATCCCATCGATGGTTGGGCGCGGCGAGGTCAAGGGAAAGGGTTCCAAGGGCCCTCGGCCCTTGGCGGGGGCGGGCAGAGCCCGCGTCTTTACTTATCGCTCCAGCAACGGCCGCAGGGCGGCGGCGATCTCGCCGGCGGTATCGAGCCGGGGCCGGGGCCACGGCGTCAGATTGGCGCCGTCGTCGAGCGGGCGGGCGAGGCCGCGCTCGAACAGCAGGCGGTGCAGGCGCTGGTGCTTGGGGGCGACCCAGCCGGGCGGCGCCCAGATCAGCACCGGGGCCGGGCTGGCGCAGGCCTCGCAGCACATGCTGACCGAATCGCCGGTGACGATCACCGCGTCGGCCAAAGCGAGGAAGCCGAAATAGGGATTGTCGCCCGGGCTGCCCCACAGATGCAGCCAGCGCGGCTCGGGCAGGGCGGCGGCCAGCGCCTCGGCTTGGGCGGCGCCGGTGCGGCGGCTGGTGGTCAGCAGCACCGAGCCGCCGGCGTCCTGGGCCAGGGCGGCGACGCGGGCGCCGAGGTCGGCGGCCAGCGCGACCGGGAACGGCCGGCGCCGGGTGGCGCCGCCGACGATCAGCGCGACCCAGGGGCGGGGCAGGGCGGCGAAGCGCGGCGCCCACAGTTCGGCCGCCGCCGCCAGCTTGGCCGGGGTGACGCGGTGGGGGGCACCGAGGATCTCGAAACGGTTGGCGCCGGGGGAGGGGCGGTCATGGGCCGGCACGGCGATCAGGGCGAACTCGTCGCGGCCGGGGGCGCCGGGATCCATGATCTGGGCCAGCGCCGCGCCGCAGCGGTGGCGCAGCCAGCGGGCGACCGGGGCGGTGCGGCGGCCGGCGGCGATCACCAGACGCGGCCAGGGCGCCACCAATCCGGCCCGGCTGGCCGGGGTCAGCCCGAGCAGGCCGCGCCCGCGCAGCCAGTTGGGCAGGGCGCCCCAGCGGTCATAGGCCAGGGTCTTGACCGCGAACGGGACGCCCAGCGCCTCGGCCACCCCCAGCGCCTGACTGACATTGCCGGCGCGGTCGTCGGCCAGCACCCAGACCGGCACCGCCTCGTCCGGCATGCCCCGTTCCTTCCGCCCCTGATTTCAAGAACCGGCCAGTCTGAACTATTTGTTTACGATTGCAAGCCTTTCCATGCAAAAAACGAATATATGACTCGACAGGTTGGTTAAGAGCGGGTATGTTGGATTCGTTCAATTTCGCATGGAGCCCCCGCCATGTTCGCCGACAACACCCTCACTCCCAAGGAAGCCGTGCGGCTCTGTGCCCTCGGCACTCTCGCCACCCGGTCGATGCGCTATGGCGAACTGGCCGGGGCGGTGCGTCATTTCACCAGCCGGATCATGGGTCCGTCGCTGGAACTGATGGGCACCTCGATCGAGCTGCTGCGCTACGAGGGGCTGGTCGAGGCGGTCGACGGTGCCGGGATGGAGGACGATGCCCGGCTGGAAATCACCGCCGCCGGCCGGCGCGAGCTGCATGCGCTGCTGACGGCGCGGCTGCGGCTGGGCAGCGACCTGTCGAAGCTGGTGGTGGCGCTGAAGATCCGCTTCCTCGATCTGCTGGAGCCGTCGGAACGGCGGGCCCAGGTCGATCGGCTGATCGAGGCGGTCGAGACCGAGCTGGCCCGGCTGATCGACCTGCGCGGCAGCGCGGTGGGCGAGGACGGCATCGACAGCGCGCTGGTGGCGTGGCTCGACCACGACATCTCGCAGCTGGAGGAACGCCAGGCCTGGCTGGAATCCTTCCTCGCCCGTTTGTAGAAGGGGGAGGCGCTTTTCTTCGCCCGGCGGCTTTGGCATCCTGAGCCGGGCGGAGCGCCCGGCGTGGCGCGGCGGCATCGGCCCGATGCCGCCGTTGGTCTGTCCGGGTCCGGGAAATGAGCGGAGGCGATGGAGCAGGACGAGCAGGATCTCGCGGGGCATCGCGAGCGGTTGCGCCGCCGTTTTCTCGAGGCGCCGGAGGCGTTGCCCGATTACGAGCTGCTCGAACTGCTGCTGACGCTGGCAATCCCCCGTCGCGACGTCAAGCCCCAGGCCAAGGCGCTGATCCGCCGCTTCGGCAGCTTCGCCGACGTGCTGACCGCCCCGGTCGAGGAGCTGATGGCCGAGGCCGGGATCAACCAGCGCACCGCGGTGGCGCTGAAGGTGGCGCGCGAGGCGGCGATCCGGCTGGCCCGCGCCCCGGTGATCAACAGCGTGGTGATCTCAAGCTGGGATTCGCTGGTCGATTACTGCCGCACCGCGATGGCGACCCTGCCGATGGAACAGTTCCGCCTGCTGTTCCTCGACCGCAAGAACGTGCTGATCGCCGATGAACTGCAACAGACCGGCACCATCGACCACACCCCGCTTTACCCGCGCGAGGTGGTGCGCCGCGCCCTGGCCCTGCATGCCAGCGCCCTGATCATGGTTCATAACCACCCCAGCGGCGACCCCAAGCCGTCGAAGGCCGACATCGAAATGACCCGCGCCGTGCGCGAGGCGCTGGCGGTGGTCGGGGTGCAACTGCACGACCATCTGGTGATCGGCCGCAAGGGCGACGTCAGCTTCAAGGCGCTCGGCCTGCTGTAAAAGACGCGGGCGCCGCCCGCACCCGCCAAGGGCCGAGGGCCCTTGGAACCCGTTCCTTGTCCTTCGCGCGGCAAGCGCCCGCGTTTTTATTCCCCGCCACAGGGATCCGCTTCGCCCCGGTCGAGCCGGCCGAGGCTGGCGGCGATTCTCTCCCCCAGCCGGCCGGCCCCCTCGGCCAGGGCGGCGACCGCCGCGTCGCTGCCGTTCCCCGGCAGGGGCACGGCGAAGCCGGCGCGGCAGGCGGCCGGGCTGCCCTGGGGCAGGCGGCGCACCGTCCACGACCCTTCCACCGCCGCGCTGCGGCCGGGCACGGCGTCGAACCGTTCGATCCGCAGGGCGAGGCGGTATTGCGGCAGCGGGCTGGCGCCGGGGGCGACCGGGGCGCGGTAGGTGTCGGCGGCGCGCAGGCGGCGCCACAGCGCGTCGGCCACCACCTGGCGCATCTCGTCGGCCAGCGGCGCGGCCCAGCGGTCGTTGTCGCGCACGTCGAGCGGGGCGCCGCCGCCGCCGCCCAGCACCAGCCCGTCGCGGTCGAGCCGCTGCGGCACCGCCACCGGCAGGAATTCGACCAGCATCGCCGCGCCGCCGCCGCCGAGCGGGGCGGGGTCGGCCAGCAAGGCGTGGTAGCGCGGTGGCGGCGAGGCGCCGCAGCCGCCGAGGGCCAAGGCCGCGAAGATCAGCCCGATCCGGCTTGCCTGTCTCATCTGTCCTGATCCTTCTTGCCCCGCAGCAGGGATTCCGGCTGGCGGTCGAGGGTGTCGGTCAAATTCTTCAGCGACCGCGCCGCCTCGGTCAGGGTTTGCAGCGCCTGCCGCGAATCCTGTTGCAGCGGCGCGTCGGCGGCGGTCTGCGATTGCAGCGCCTCGACCGTCTGGCGCATCTGCTTCAGGCTGTCGCGCAGTTCGGGCAGCACCTCGCCGTTGGTGCGCTGCATCACCGCGTCGAGATTCTTGAGGCTGGAATCGAGGCTGGTCAGCAGGCGGTGGGCGTCCTGGCCCAGCGTCTCGATCGGCAGCCGGTCGACCTTGCGCAGGATCGCCTGGACCTGCTGGTACAGCTCCTGAAGGTCGCTCGCCACCGTCGGCAGCTCCATCGGCTCGGCGGTGAGGTCGAACCGGGCCGGGGCGGAATCGGGGAAGAAGTCGATCGCGACGTAAAGCTGGCCGGTCAGCAGGCTGCCGGTGCGCAACTGGGCGCGCAGGCCGCGCCGGACCAGTTCGGCGATGCCCCGGGCGCGGGCGGCGACCCGGTTCTTGCTCTTGCCCTCCTCCAGCGGCAGCGCCAGCCGCTCGGGGAACACGTCGAGCAGCACCTCGGGGGCGAAATCGCCGGTGCGCTTGTCGTAGGTGAGGTCGATCGAGCGCACCCGGCCCAGTTCGACGCCACGGAAATCGACCGGCGCGCCGACGGCGAGGCCGCGCACGCTCTGATGGAAGCGCAGCAGCAGCGGGAAGGCGTTGCCCTCGGGGTTCTTCATCGCCTCGGTATGGTCGGCGGCGAGGGCGAATTCGGTGCCGTCGGCGGCGGGTTCGGCCTGACTGCCCGGGCTTTCGAAGGCGATGCCGCCCATCAGGATCGAGGCCAGCGACTGGGTATCGACCTTGACCCCGTTGGCGTCGATCTTGAGATCGACCCCGCTGGCATGCCAGAAGCGGGCATTGGTGGTGACGAAATGGTCGTAGGGGGCATCGACGAAGATCCCCAGCGTCAGGCTGCCGCCATCGGGGGCCAGCGCGGTGGTCTCGACATGGCCGACCTGGATGCGGCGGAAGAACACCGGCGAGCCGACATCAAGCGAGCCGATGTCCTCGGCGCGCAGGGTGAAGCGGCGGCCGGGGATGTCGGCCGCCACCGCCGGCGGGCGTTCGAGGCCGGTGAACTCGGCCCGGCGCTCGCTGGAATAGCCGGCATCGACCCCGATGTAAGAGCCCGACAGCAGGGTGTCGAGCCCCGACACCCCCGAGCCGGCCAGACGCGGCCGCACCACCCAGAACCGGCTGTCGGCCACCGCGAACTGCTCGGCCTCCTTGGCGAGGTCGATCGTCACCAGCACGCGGGAACGGTCGGGGGCGAGGTGCAGCGCGGTGACCTCGCCGATATCGACCGCCTTGTACTTGACCTTGGTCTTGCCGGCCTCGATCCCCTCGGCGGTCGAGAAGCTGACGACGATGGTCGGGCCGCGCTCGCGGATCGCCTGGATCACCAGCGAGGCGCCGATCAGCGCCGCCAGCAGCGGCACCAGCCACACCATCGACGGAACCCAGCGCGGCCGGGTGCGGATCTCCGGCTCGGCGGCCAGATCGGCGGGATCATCGTTCATCCTTGCCCTCGTCCTTGTCCCAGATCAGGCGGGGATCGAAACTGAACGCCGCCAACATGGTCAACACCACCACCGCCCCGAACGCCGCCGCCGCCGGGCCGGCCTTGACCACCGCCAGCGAGCCGAAGCGCACCAGCCCGACCATCAAGGTCACCACGAACACGTCGAGCATCGACCAGCGCCCGACGAACTCGATCACCCGGAACAGCGTCATCCGCTGCCGGCGCGAACGGGGGCGGCCGGTGCGGACCGAAATCACCAGCGTCGCCAGCGCCGCCATCTTCAGCATCGGGATCAGGATGCTGAAGGCGAAGATCAGCACCGCCAGCCCGGCCGAGCCGGTGGTCCAGAAATAGACCACCCCGCTCAGGATGGTGTCCTGGGTCTGGGTGAACAGCGAGCGGGTCTCCATCATCGGCAGCAGGTTGGCCGGCAGATAGAGGATCATCGCCGCCACCAGCAAGGCGGTGGTGCGGTCGAGGCTGGCCGGCTTGCGCCGGTGCAGGGCGGAACCGCAGCGCGGACAGCGGTGGGTGCCCGCCGGGCTGAGCCGGCCGCAGCGGTGGCAGCCGATCAGGCCGAGCCCGGCGGCGCTGGTCACCGGCGGGGCGGGGGGCGGGGCGGGGGGCGGGGGGGACATCGCGGCGCTCCGGTCAGTGGTCGGCCGGGGCGGGATCGGGGTCGTCCCACAGGCTGGCGAGGTCGAAGGTGACGATCACCGCCAGCATCACCGTCAGCGCCCCGAACGCCCACAGCGCCGCGCCCGGCACGATCCGGGCCATGTGCGACAGCTTGACCAGTGCCACCAGCACGCCGAGCATGAACACCTCGGTCATCCCCCACGGCCGCATCCCCTGGATGAAGCGCAGCAGCGGCGCGAACCAGCGCGGCCGGCCGACCCGCCGCCGCCGGCTGCGCACCACCGCCATCAGCAGGGCGAACAGGATGGTGAGGTCGAGCAGCGGGAACAATTGGGTGGTGGCGAACACCAGCACGGCGGTCAGGTGGCGTCCCTCGCCCCACAGCGCGGCGATGCTGCCGAACAGGGTGGCGCTGTTGATCGAGCCCTGGAGGTTCAGCACCACGATCGGATAGGCATTGGCGATCAGATAGGTCAGCAGGGCGCCGATCACCAGCCCCAGCATCTGCTCGGGATCGAACCGGGGGCGGCTGTAGAGGCGGGCGCCGCAGCGTGGGCAGCGGGCAACCTCGCCCCGCCGCAGCTTTCGCCGCCGGTAGAGGGCGTCGCATTCGGGGCAGGCCCCCAAACTGTCGCTCATCATCACCGCTTCCGTCGCAGCCGGCGCACGGGTCGAAGCCCGGCCCACCCGCTCTCTTTTACACCGGGGAGCGGGGTGGCGGGAATCACTTGCTCGACATGGCGGCCGCGCCCCCGGCCCGACTCTGACCGGGGGGCTGGGCGAGGAAAGGAGAAGACGCGGGCTCTGCCCGCCCCCGCCAAGGGCCGGAGGCCCTTGGAACCCGCGCCTTGCCCGTCGCGCGGCAAACATCCGCGCCCAAGCTGACCGGCCTTTCCGTGCCCGACCATCAAAGGGTTCCAAGGGCCTTGCGGCCCTTGGCGGGGGTGGGCGGAGCCCACATCACCCTAAAACCCGACAGGAGGGAGGCTTATTCGTCGCCTTCGTCGATGAACAGATGGCCGGGCCGGCCATGGATGTAGCCGTTGGCGAAGGCGACGCCGGGACAGAGCCCGGCCAGCCGCTCCTCGGCCTCGGCGACGGCGATGCGGCGGTCGAGCACGGCGCGGTACAACGCCGCCACCGCCACCATGTCGACGTTCTGCGGCCACAGCCGGAACCGCTTGACCCCGTTGGCGACCAGGGTCTCCAGGTCGCCGAGCAGGTCCATGTAGTGGAACGACATGGTCTGGGTGCCGTTGACGGCCAGGAACGGCACCTCGTCGAGCGTCTCGACCGGCATCCCGTCGGGATCGTCGGCGCAGACATACTGACAGGCGTCCTTGGTCAGCTGGCGGGCGCGGGCGGCGTAGCAGCGGGCGGAAATCGCCAGCGGCAGCCGGCCGAAGGCCTGGACCTCGATCTCGGCCTTGGCGGCGCGGGCCAGGGCGGCGATCGCCTCGCCCGACAGCTCGGCCGGCAGGCAGACCCGGCTCGCCCCCATCGCCTCGAGCGCGGCCAGGGTGCCCTCGTTGTAGATGTTGAGCAGCGCGCCGGCGACGAACGGCCGGCCGGCGGTGATCGCCGCCACCGAGATGTCGTTGGCCTCGACCAGGGTGGGGGCGTCGGTGGCGAGGTCGCGCGCCGCTCCCATCTCGCGGTCGCTCATGATCAAGGCGAGCGAGGACAGCACCACTTCCTTGCCGGCGGCCTGGAGCCGCTCGACCACCGGGGCGATGTAGGGCTCGAAGAACGGGGTGCGCTTCGAACAGACCACCTCGCCGACATGGACGGTATCGACCGGCGCCTCGTCGGCGATGCGGAAGTAGAAATCACGCAGGGTCTCGGGCTTCCAGTTGAACAGAACCGGGCCCAGGGTCAACTTAGCGGTCATGATCAGCGCCACGCCTTCTCATAGGCACCGGTGGTCTGCTTGCCACCCTCGGTGATGCGGTCGAGGTCGATGTCGGGCAGGGGTTTGCCGGCCAGCACCGCGTCCACCCCCTCGCGGAACGCCCGCACCACCGCCGCGACATAGGCGCGGCCGCGCTGGCGGCCCTCGATCTTGAAGGCGGTGACGCCGGCCCGGATCAAATCGGGCAGGATCGCCAGGGTGTTGAGCGAGGTCGGCTCCTCGAACAGGTAGCTGGCCTTGTCGTTGGCGATGAAGCGGCCCTTGCACAGGGTGGGATAGCCGGCCGGCTCGTTGTGGCCGAACTTGTTGATGGTGAAGCCGCCCAGCTCGGAGGTGATCCCCTCGGCGGTTTCGGTGTAGCGGACGTCGCAGGCGGGCGAACAGGCGCCGTTGATGTTGGGCGACTGGCCGGTGGCGTAGGAGGACAGCGCGCAGCGGCCCTCGGCCATCACGCACAGGCCGCCGAACACGAACACCTCGGTCTCGACCGGGGCGATGCGGCGGTTGACCTCGGCGATCTCCTGCACCGTCAGCACGCGCGGCAGCACGACGCGGCGGATGCCGTAGCGTTCGGCATAGAAGCGGATCGCGTCGGGATTGGACGCCGCCGCCTGCACCGACAGATGCAGCCGCAGCTCGGGATGGGTGCGGGCGGCATAGTCGATCAGGCCGATGTCGGCCAGGATCACCGCGTCGGCGCCGAGTTCGGCGCAGGCATCGACCGCCTGATGCCACAGCTCGGGGCGGCCGGCGCGGGGGAAGGTGTTGACCGCGACCAGCACCTTGCCGCCGTGCTGGTGGGCGTAGGCGATGCCCTCGCCCAGCTCGCGGCGGGTGAAGTTGAGCCCGGGGAAATTGCGGGCGTTGGTTTCATCGCGGAAACCGACATAGACGCAGTCGGCGCCGGCATCGACCGCGCTTCTGAGCGCGGCGGGGGTGCCGGCGGGGCAGACCAGCTCGGGACGGACCAAAGCGGAGTCGGGCGCGGGGGCGGGCTGAACGGAAGCCATCATGCGAGTCCTCCTCGACGGGCGGCCTTGCGCAGCGTCTTCAGCTCGGTTTCGAGCTGGGCGATGCGGGCGCCCTGGGCATCGGCGGTCTTGACCGTGGGGGCGATCACGGCGGCGCGCAGGGTTTCGAGATCCTGCTGGATCCGCCCGAGCAGCCCGACCGCGGTCGAGGCGCAGGAGCGGAACAGCCCGGCCAGCGGGCCAAGCTCGGCGGCGACGTCCTCGATCAGGTCGATGCCGGCGCCGTCGATGGCGTTGCGCAACGCCACCACCACCTCGGTGTCGCCCTCGATCACCAGGCGGCGGGTGAAGAACAGGGCATCGCCGTCAACCTTGCCCTCGGCCAGCGCCAGCAGCATTTCGAGCGGGCCGTGGATGGTGGCGGCGACCTCCTGCGGATCGACCTCGCGCCGCACGGTGAGGCGGGGATCGTCCGGATGGGGATCAAGCAGGATCATGAACGGCAGATCGACCGGATCGATGCAGACCGGCTGGCTGGCGTAATCGGCCATGCGATCGAGCAGTTCGGGATGGCGGCGGCGCAACATCTTCAACACGCCATCGAACACCGGCTGCAACAGCGCGGGACGCAGCGGCCGCAGCGCAAGGCCCAGCAACAACACCGGCGAGAGCGGCGGCTGGACCGGCGTGACGGCGGCGCGGACATGCCCTTCCCTCATGGTTCAACCTCTTTTCGACCGTGGGCGACAGCGACGCATCCTGCGGGTCATATTCTCCTTGGTCGGCGGAAGTCAAGCGACGGCGCGGCCGCCCCCCACCCGGCGGGGGGCGCGGGGCGGGGCTTGACATTGACAGCGACCGGGCCGGCCTCTATCTCTTGCCGGTCGCGACCGCCCCCCCGCGCGGGGGGGCGGAGACCATCTGGGTGCGGGGATTCACATAATGTTCGGCGCCATTGCCCGGCGGATTTTCGGTTCCGCCAACGACCGTGTTCTCAAGCCGCTGCGGGCGCAGGTCGCAGCCGTCAATGCCCTCGAACCCGACATCGCCAAGCTGTCCGACGACCAGTTGCGGGGCAAGACCGACGAATTCCGCCAGCGTCTCGCCAACGGCGAAACCCTCGACGACCTGATGGTCGAGGCCTTCGCCGTGGTGCGCGAGACCGCCAAGCGCACCCTCGGCCAGCGTCACTTCGACGTCCAGCTGCTGGGCGGGATGGTGCTGCACCAGGGCCGCATCGCCGAGATGCGCACCGGTGAAGGCAAGACCCTGGTCGCCACCCTGCCGGTCTATCTCAACGCCCTGACCGGCAAGGGCGTCCATGTCGTCACCGTCAACGATTACCTCGCCCGCCGCGATTCGGAGTGGATGGGGCAGATCTACCGCTTCCTCGGCATGAGCGTCGGGGTGATCGTCCATGGCCTCAACGATGTCGAGCGCCAGCAGAATTACGCCTGCGACATCACCTACGCCACCAACAACGAGCTGGGCTTCGACTATCTCCGCGACAACATGAAGTTCAGTCTGGCGGAAATGTCGCACCGGCCGTTCAATTACGCCCTGATCGACGAGGTCGATTCGATCCTGATCGACGAGGCGCGCACGCCGCTGATCATCTCCGGCCCGACCGAGGACAATTCCGAGTTGTACCGGCTGGTCGATAAGGTGATGCCGCTGCTGACCGCCGAGGATTACGAAAAGGACGAGAAGGTCAAGGCGGTGACCCTGACCGAGCGCGGCACCGAGCGGGTCGAGGTGCTGCTGCGCGAGGCCGGGCTGCTGAAGGGCGGCCTCTACGACGTCGGCAACGTCAGTCTGGTCCACCACGTCAACCAGGCCCTGCGCGCCCATTACCTGTTCACCCGCGACGTCGATTACATCGTCAAGGACGACAAGGTGATCCTGATCGACGAGTTCACCGGGCGGATGATGGAGGGGCGCCGCTTCTCCGAGGGCCTGCACCAGGGGCTGGAGGCCAAGGAAGGCGTCACCATCCAGAACGAATACCAGACCCTGGCCTCGATCACCTTCCAGAACCTGTTCCGGCTCTATCCCAAGATGGGCGGCATGACCGGCACCGCGATGACCGAGGCCGGCGAGTTCGCCGAGATCTACGGGCTTGAGGTGGTCGAGATCCCCACCAACGTGCCGGTGGCGCGCAAGGACTGGGACGACGAGGTCTATCGCGGTCAGGCCGAGAAGCTCGACGCCATCGCCGTGCTGGTCGAGGATTGCCAGAAGCGGCGCCAGCCGGCGCTGGTCGGCACCACCTCGATCGAGAAGTCGGAGCAGCTTTCCGCCCTGCTCAAGCGGCACAAGATCCCGCATCAGGTGCTGAACGCCCGCTATCACGAGCAGGAAGCCTACATCATCGCCCAGGCCGGCGTGCCGGGGGCGGTGACGATCGCCACCAACATGGCCGGCCGCGGCACCGACATCCAGTTGGGCGGCAATGTCGAGATGCGGATCAAGCTGGAACTGGCCGAGGTGACCGACCCGGCCGAGCGCGAGCGCCGCATCGCCGCGATCCGCGCCGAGGTCGAGGTGGCCAAGCAGGAGGCGCTGGCCGCCGGCGGCCTGTACGTGATCGGCACCGAGCGCCATGAATCCCGCCGCATCGACAACCAGTTGCGCGGCCGGTCGGGCCGCCAGGGCGATCCCGGCGCCTCGAAGTTCTTCCTGTCGCTGGAAGACGACCTGATGCGGATCTTCGGCTCCGAGCGGATGGACGTGATGCTCCAGCGCCTCGGCATGAAGAAGGGCGAGGCGATCATCCATCCCTGGATCAACAAGGCGCTGGAAAAGGCCCAGCAGAAGGTCGAGGCCCGCAATTTCGACGTCCGCAAGAACCTGCTGAAGTTCGACGACGTGATGAACGATCAGCGCAAGGTGATCTACGAGCAGCGCAAGGAGCTGATGGCCGCCGACAGCGTGGCCGAGGAGATCGCCGGCTTCCGCGAGGACGTGATCCAGGCGATGGTCACCCGCTGCATCCCCGAGCGCGCCTTCGCCGACCAGTGGGACGTCGCCGGCCTGCACGAGGAGGTCCGCCGCGTCCTCAATCTCGACCTGCCGGTGGCCGAATGGGCCAAGGAGGAAGGGATCGCCGACCAGGAGATCCTCCACCGCATCGTCGCCGCCGCCGAGGCCAAGATGGCGGCCAAGGAACAGGAATACGGCACCGACACCATGCGGATGGTCGAGAAGAGCCTGCTGTTGCAGATCCTCGATCAGGTGTGGAAGGACCACTTGCTTCAGCTCGACCATCTGCGCCAGGGCATCAGCCTGCGCGCCTATGGCCAGCGCGACCCGCTCAACGAATACAAGCGCGAGGCCTTCAACCTGTTCGAGGCGGCGCTCGACGACCTGCGCGAGAAGGTCACCTCGGTGCTGGCCCATGTCGAACTGCGGGTCGGCGATCCCGATCTCGGTCCGGCGCTGACCCCGGCCGCGCCGCAGGCCCAGGAAAGCCACCCCGAGCCGGTCAGCGCCATCGCCCCGGTGCAGATCGACCCCAACGATCCCGCCAGCTGGGGCGCGGTGTCGCGCAACGCCCCCTGTCCCTGTGGCTCGGGCCGTAAGTTCAAGCACTGCCACGGCGCGGCGGCCTGACGTTTAGGTTACGCGGGCTCCCGCCCGCGGGCCCGGCCGGGGCGATGCCCCGGACCCCCTTCTTTTTGTAAAAAAAGGGGGAGGTCCGGAGGCGCCAGCCTCCGGGCGGGGCCGGGGCGGCAGCCCCGCATAGTCGCGAGGCGCGGATGGGCAAGGATCCCCGGCTTCTGTTGCAGGAAGGGCTGGCCCATCATCGGGCCGGCCGGATCGAGGCCGCCGCCGCCGCCTACCGGCAGGTCCTGAAGCTCCTCCCCCGCCAGTTCGACGCGCTCAACCTGCTCGGGGTCTGTCTGGCCCAAAGCGGGCGGGGGGCCGAGGCGCGGGCGATGCTCGACCGGGCGCTGGCGGTCAATCCCGGCCATGCCGGGGCCCACGGCAATCGCGGCAATGTCCGCAAGATGCTGGGCGATCTCGCCGGCGCGCTGGCCGATTTCGACCGGGCGATCGCGTTGGCCCCGACCCAGGCGGAAACGCACGGCAACCGCGCCAACATTCTCCATCTGCTCGGCCGCGCCGACGAGGCGCTGGCCAGCTACGACCGGGCGATCGCGCTGCGGCCGGATCATCCCGATCCCCATTTCAACCGGGGGGGGGCGCTGAAGGATCTCGGCCGGATCGAGGCGGCGGTCGAGGCCTATGACCGGGCGATCGCGCTGCGGCCGGCTTATGTCGAGGCGCATTACAATCGCGGCAACGCCCTGGCCGAGTTGGGCCGGCCGGCCGAGGCGCTCGCCAGCTACGACCGCGCCCTGGCGCTGAAGCCCGACCATGCCGAGGCGCTGGTCAATCGCGGCAACGCGCTCCAGGCGCTCGACCGGTTCGCCGAGGCGCTCGACAGTTACGACCGGGCCCTGGCGCTGAAGCCGGACCGGGTCGAAAGCCTGTCCAATCGCGGCAACGCCCTGTGCGAACTGGGGCGGAGGGACGAGGCGCTCGCCAGCTACGACCGCGCCCTGGCCCTGGCCGGCGCCGCCGCCCCGGGCGAGATCCATTACGGCCGGGCCAAGGTGCTGAAGGCGCTGGGGCGGTCGGCCGAGGCGGTTGGCGCCTATGACGCCGCGCTGGCCCGCCGGCCCGACCATGCCGAGGCCTGGCTCAACCGGGGGATCGTGCTGGCCGATCTCGACCGCTTCGCCGAGGCGCTGGACAGCTTCGAGCGGGCGATCGCGCTCGATCCCGCCTTGGCCGAGGCGCATGGCAACCGGGGCAACGCCCTCAAGCAGCTCGGCCGGGCGGAGGAGGCGCTGCCCTGCTACGCCGCCGCGCTGGCGCTGAAGCCCGATTTCGCCGAAAGCTACAGCAACCAGGGCAACGCGCTGTACGACCTCGGCCGCTTCGAGGCGGCGCTGGCCAGCTACGACCGCGCCCTGGCGCTGAAGCCCGATTTCGCCGAGGGCTACAGCAATCGCGGCAACGTGCTGAAGGAACTCGGCCGTCGCGACGCGGCGCTGGCCGATTTCGACCGCGCCCTGGCGCTGCGGCCCGATTATGCCGATGCCGCCTGGAACAAGGCGCTGTGCCAGTTGCAGGCCGGGGCCTGGGCCGAGGGCTGGGCCGGCTACGAGGCGCGCTGGCGCTGCGGCGCCCTGCGCCGGGTCCGGCGCGATTTCGTCCAGCCGCAATGGCGCGGCGAGGATTTCGCCGGCCGCACCCTGCTGCTGCATGCCGAACAGGGCCTCGGCGATACCCTCCAGTTCTGCCGCTTCGTCCCGCTGGTGGCGGCGCGCGGCGGCCGGGTGGTGCTGGAGGCGGAACGGTCGCTGCTGCCGCTGCTCGCCACCCTGGCCGGCGGGGCCGAACTGATCGCCAAGGGCGCGCCGCTGCCCGATTTCGACCTGCATTGCCCGCTGCTGAGCCTGCCGTTGGCGCTGGGCACCACCCTCGCCACCCTGCCGGCCGCGCCCGCCTATCTCGCCGCCGATCCGGCCCGGCTGGCGGCGTGGCGGCAGCGGCTGGGCCCGGCCCCGGCCAGGCGGATCGGGCTGGCCTGGAGCGGCAATCCCGCCCACCGCAACGACCGCAACCGCAGCCTGCCGCTGGCGCTGTTCGCGCCGCTGCTGACGGCCGGACTCGAGCTGATCTCGTTGCAGAAGGAGATCCGCCCCGCCGACCGCCCCGCGCTGGCGGCGCTGTCCGGCCTGCGCCATTTCGGCCCCGACCTGACCGACTTCGCCGACACCGCCGCCTTGTGCGCCCTGTGCGATGCGGTGGTCAGCGTCGATACCAGCGTCGCCCACCTTGCCGGCGCGCTGGGGCGGCCGACCTGGCTCCTGCTGCCCCGCCACAATGTCGATTGGCGCTGGCTGCTCGACCGGACCGATTCGCCCTGGTACCCCAGTGTCACCCTGGCCCGTCAGACCGAGCCCGGCGACTGGGCCGGCCTGATCGCCGCGCTCGCCGCCCGGCTGTAAACGACCGGGGTCGCGGGGCCGCCGGCCCCGCGCGGAGAGCGCCGAGAGGCGGAGCCTTTCGGCCAAGCGGTGTCCCGAAACCGTCACCGCGCTCCCTGGTCGCGGCCATGCTATTTTTCTCCCCCATCGCCGCCACCGGCGGCCCAGGGAGGGGAACCCGATGCCCGAGATCAGCTTTGACGGCAAATATTTCTGGATCAACCGGCGCTGGCGCTTTTCCGAGGATTACGTCTCGGGGGTGATCCGCGCGGTGGTGGCCTCGCTGCGGCGCGACCCGCGCACCCGCGACAAGCTCGCCGCCCTGGCCGAGGAAACCGGCCTCAAGCAGGCGATCGGCTGAGGAAATTCTCGAGATCGGCGGCGACGCGCCCGACCACCGCCGGCCACGGCTCGCCGCGCTGCTGGCGGTAGAGGGTCGCGGCGGGGTACCAGGGCGAATCGGCGCGGTCGAGCAGCCAGCGCCAGTCGGTGTTGCGGGCCGGCAGCAGGATCCAGGTCGGCCGCCCCAGCGTCGCGGCGAGATGGGCGACGCTGGTATCGACCGCGATCACCAGATCGCACAGGGTGCACAAGGCGGCGGTGTCGGCGAAATCGTCCAGCTCGGGGCCGAAATGGCGCAGGCCGGGCCAGGCCGGCAGGGTGGCGGCGTCCTCGGCGCGCAGGTCCTTCTGCACCGAGATCAGCTCGGCCCCGACCCCGCGCAGTGGCCCGATCTGGGCCAGCGTCAGGCTGCGGTGGCGGTCGTTCTGGTGGACCGGGCTGCCGCGCCACGCCAGCCCGATCCGGGGCCGGGTCGCCGGCCCCAGCCGCGCCCGCCACGCCGCCAGCCGCTCGGACGGCACGGCGAGGCCGGGCGGCAGCGGCGGGATCGTCGCCGGATTGGTGGCGAACAGCCGGGGCAGGCTCAGCAGCGGGCAATGCAGGTCGAACGGCGGCAGGTCCTCGCCGCGCTCGACCATCCACGCCACGCCGGTCAGCCCGGCCAGCAGCGGCCGCAGCCCGGGCTGGACCTCCAGCACCACCCGGCCGCCGCGCGCCGCCACCAGCGGGACGTAACGGCAGAATTGCAGGGTGTCGCCGAGGCCCTGCTCGGCATGAAGCAGGATGGTGCGGCCGGCGAGGTCCTCGCCCTGCCAGTGCGGCTGCGGGAACGGCCGGGTCCAGCCGCGCATCAGCGCGGTGCCCCAGCGCGATTCGTAATCCTGCCAGGCCTGATCCCACTGGCCGAGCTGGAGCCGGCACAGCGCCTTGTTGAAGCGGGCCTCGGCGAAGCCGGGGGCGATGGTCAGCACGGTGTCGAAACACTCGATCGCCGCCTCGCTCCGCCGCAATTCCTTCAGCACGCCGCCCCGGTTGAGGTGGGCATCGACATAGCCCGGCCGCAGCGCCGCCGCCCGTTCGTAGCTGACCAGCGCCTCTTCCGCCCGGCCCAGCTCCCACAGCGCGTTGCCCCGGTTGAACCAGGTCTCGGCGTGGCTGGGGTCGCAGGCCAGCGCCCGCTCGTAATCGACCAGCCCGGCGGCGTAATCGCCGAGATCGGCCTTCAGCGCGCCGCGATTGGAATAGGCCGAGGCATAGGCCGGCTGCAACGCGATCGCCCGGTCGTAATCGGCCCGCGCCGCGTCGGCCCGCCCCATCTGCTTCAGCAGGTTGCCGCGATTGTTGTAGGCCAGCGGATAGTCCGGCCGCAGCGCCACCGCGCGGTCGTAGCTGGCCAGCGCCGCCTCGGCCTGACCGAGGCTTTTCAGCGCCACGCCGCGATTGAGCCAGGCGTCGGCATGCTCGGGCCGCAGGGCGAGGGTCTGGTCATAGCCGCGCACCGCCGCCTCGGGCTGGCCGAACGACTGGAGCAGGGTGGCGAGGTTGAACCAGGCCTCGACCCGGTCGGGCTGGCGCTTCAGCACCGCGCCATAGGTCTCGGCCGCGCCGGCCAGGTCGCCGGCCTGGTAGCGGGCGGCGGCCTGCTCCATCAGGGTGGCGATTTCGCTTTGCGGTGCCGGCGCCATCGCCGTCCTCCCTCGCTGTTGCCGTCCGAGCCTACCGCAGCCGGGCGGCCGGGGACAGGGGGCGCTTTCACCGCCGGACTTGCGCCGGGGCGGGTTTGGTGCAAAGCAGAAGGGGGCCGGCGGTGGGCGCCGGCCGTTCTTTCTCCAACCCGGGAGCAGACGGATGCAGGCCTGGCTGTGGCTCGGCGGCGCCATCCTGGCCGAGGTGGCGGGCACCTCGGCGCTGAAGGCCAGCGACGGTTTCACCCGGCTGTGGCCGGCGCTGGGGGTGGTGGCCGGCTACGGGCTGGCCTTCTATGGCCTGTCCCAGGCGCTGCGGACGGTGCCGGTCGGGGTGGCCTATGCGGTGTGGTCCGGGGTCGGGCTGGTGCTGGTGGCGCTGATCGGCTGGCTGTGGTTCGGCGAAAGGCTGCCGCCGCTGGCGCTGGTGGGGATCGGGCTGATCCTGGTGGGGGTGGTGCTGCTCAATCTCGGCGGCGGCGGGACTCACTGAGGCGGAGCGGGGCAGGGCCCCCCCCAGGCGCGGCTTGCCCCCGATCGTGACAGGCCCCATGTTTGCGGCTACAGTGCCCGCATCTCCGGCTCGTCCCGGCAATTCGGGAAACTCTCCCGCTCGTCCCGGGCCGCGCGGCGGCCCGGCAAACACAAGGAACGTGCTCAATGAAGACTGTGACGGATTCCTCGTTCGAGGCCGAGGTCTTGCAGGCCGCCGGCCCGGTCCTGGTCGATTTCTGGGCGGAATGGTGCGGCCCCTGCCGCCAGCTTGCCCCGACCTTGGAAGAGCTGGCCCGCGACAAGGCGGAGCAGATCACCGTCGCCAAGATCAACATCGACGAAAACCCGGCCACCCCGGGCAAATACGGCGTGCGCGGCATCCCCACCCTGATGATCTTCAAGAACGGGGCGGTCACCGCGACCAAGGTCGGCGCGCTGCCGAAAAGCAAGTTGTTCGAGTGGGTCGAGTCAAGCTTGTGAGTGGATCGGGGCGGAGATGTCCGCCCCGCCCGCAACGCCAATTGCATTTGGCCTCGCTTGTGCGAAACTGGAGCGCGTATCATCGTCTCCAGAGGGAGGGAGGCCAGCATGAAACGGTCGCTTACCCTGTTCGCCGTCGCGATCCTGCTCGGGCCGGCGGGGGCCGCCTGGGCCAAGGATGAGGTCATCAGTTATTCCGAGGACATCCGCCCTATCATCGTCGGTCGATGTCTCGAATGCCATCACCCCGGCGGCCAGGGCACCGAGGCCAGCGGCCTCGACCTCAGTTCCTACGAGGGGCTGATGAAGGGCACCAAGTTCGGGCCGATGATCGTGCCCGGCGAACCCGACACCAGCAGCCTGATGCGTCTGATCGATCACAAGGTCGATCCCTCGATCCGGATGCCCCACGGCAAGAAGAAGCTGTCGCAGTGCGACCGCGACGCCTTCCGCCTGTGGATCAAACAGGGCGCCAAGAACAACTGACGCCCGCTTTGTCGTCCCGCCCGGATCGCGACCGCCCCAGGGCGTCGCGGCCGGGCGGCTTTTGTTTGCTCTCCGCCCGTTCCCGCTGACCTGCTGGTTGTGCCGTGTCCCTCCTTGCCTCCGCTCCCGATCCGCTGCTGATCCTGATCCTGGCGATCGGCCTCGACGGCCTGCTCGGCGATCTGCCCTGGCTGTTCCGCCGCCTCCCCCATCCGGTGGCGGCGGTGGGCACGCTGATCGGCTGGCTCGACCGCCGGCTCAACCGGCGCGACCGCTCCGCCGCCCTGCGCGGCTGGCTGGGGGCGGCGATGGCGCTGGGGCTGGTGGCGGCGGCGGCGGCGGCCGGCCTCGCGGTCCAGGCCGTCACCCGCACCCTGCCCTGGGCCTGGCTGTTCGAACTGTTCTGCGTGGTGGTGCTGCTGGCCCAGCGTTCGCTGTTCGACCATGTCTACGACGTCGCGGTGGCGCTGCGCGACAACGGCCTCGAAGCCGGGCGCTATGCGGTGTCACGGCTGGTCGGGCGCGATCCCGCCAGCCTCGACCGCGCCGGGGTCGCCCGCGCCGCGATCGAATCCCTGGCCGAAAACTTCTCCGACGCGGTGGTGGCCCCGGCGCTGGCCTACGCCTTGTTCGGCCTGCCCGGGCTGTTCGTCTACAAGACCGTCAACACCCTCGATTCGATGGTCGGCTACCGCACCGAGCGTCACCGCGCCTTCGGCATGGTCTCGGCCCGGCTCGACGACCTGCTCAACCTGATCCCGGCCCGCGTCGCCGCGCTGCTGCTGGCGCTGGCTGCCCCCTTCGTCCCTGGCGGCCGGCCCGTCGCCGCCCTGGTCACCCCCTGGCGCGACGCCCGCCATCACCGCTCGCCCAATTCCGGCTGGCCGGAATCCGCCTGCGCCGGCGCGCTCGGCCTCGCCCTCGGCGGGCCGCGCCGCTATCCCGGGCTGGTGGTCGATGAGAAATGGATGGGGCGCGGCCGCCAGGACGCCGACGCCCGCGACATCCTGCGCGCGCTGCACCTGTTCGGCGTCGGCTGCCTGCTCGATGCCGGGCTGATGGTGCTGCTGCTGTGGCTGAAGGACGGGCTGACCCGCCTTTAGGGCGTGGTCTGGCCGTAGGCCTTTTCCGGCAGCTTCTTGATGATCTCGTCGATGCCGACCGACAGCACCTGATCGGGGTGGGCGGCACAGAAGGCGTTGAGGGTGTCGAACACCAGCTCCTGCGACATCCCCGACAGGTCGCGGATGCGGTGCTGGGCGGTGCCGGTGAACAGGTTGACGGCGGACAGGTAGCCCGCGACCCACGAATAGAGCCCGACCCGGGTGGCGGAGTCGGTCAGGTCGCTGGCGCGGTATTCGCCGCATTTCTGGGTGCCGAACCCCAGCATCACATAGGCGTCCGCCCGCGCCGTGACCGGGGCAAGGATCGCGAGCGCCAGGGTCGCCGCCAGAATCTTGCGCATGATGATGGTTCCTCCTCGGGAGGCCGGTGGCCGATCAGGCCGCCAGTATACGCGCCCCGCCCCGGCCCGGTCGAGACGGTCGGGCTTGACGGCGGCGGGGGCGGGAGCCTACATCCCCGGCGATGAAAGTCGATCTGTTTGATTTCGAACTGCCGCGTGAGCGGATCGCCGACCGTCCGGCCCGCCCGCGCGACGCCGCCCGGCTGCTGCGGGTCGCCGCCGGCGGGGTGGCCGATCGCGGCGTGCGCGACCTGCCCGACCTGCTCGACCCCGGCGACGTGATGGTGTTCAACGACACCCGGGTGATTCCGGCCCGGCTCGACGGACGGCGCGGCACCGCCGGGGTCGAGCTGACCCTGCATCTGCGCGAGGGGGCCGAATGCTGGCGCGCCTTCGCCCGGCCGGCGCGCAAGCTGCGCCTGGGCGACCGGGTCGAGTTCGCCGCCGATTTCGCCGCCGAGGTGGTCGGCAAGGGCGAGGGCGGCGAGGTGACGCTGCGGTTCGATCGCGGCGGCGCCGCGCTGATGGCGGCGCTGGAAGCCCATGGCCGGCTGCCGCTGCCGCCCTATATCCGCCACGGCGCCGCCGACGCCACCGACCGCGCCGATTACCAGACCACCTTCGCCTGTCATGACGGCGCCGTCGCCGCCCCCACCGCCGGGCTGCATTTCACCCCCGAACTGCTCGCCGCCCTCGACGCGCGCGGAATCGAGCGGGTCGCGGTGACGCTGCATGTCGGCGCCGGCACCTTCCTGCCGGTCAAGGTCGAGGACACCGACCAGCACCACATGCATGCCGAGATCGGCATCGTCACCCCGGCGGCGGCGGAACGGATCAACCGCGCCCGCGCCGAGGGACGGCGGGTGGTGGCGGTCGGCACCACCGCGCTGCGCCTGCTCGAAAGCGCGGCGGCGGAAGACGGCACCCTGGCCCCGTTCGACGGGGTGACCGACATCTTCATCGTGCCGGGCTACCGCTTCCGGGTGGTCGATCGGCTGATGACCAATTTCCACCTGCCGCGCTCGACCCTGTTCATGCTGGTGTCGGCCTTCGCCGGGCTGGAGCGGATGCGCGCCGCCTATGCCCACGCCATCAATGACGGCTATCGCTTTTATTCCTACGGCGATGCCTGCCTGCTCGATCGGAGCGACGATGCCCCCCAGCTTCCAGTATGAGTGTCTCGCCACCGACGGCGCCGCCCGGCTCGGCCGGCTGGCGACCGCCCATGGCGCGATCGACACCCCGGCCTTCATGCCGGTCGGCACCGCCGCCACCGTCAAGGCGATGCAGCCCGAATCCGTCGCCGCGACCGGGGCGCAGATCCTGCTCGGCAACACCTATCACCTGATGCTGCGGCCGGGGGCCGAGCGGATCGAGCAGCTGGGCGGGCTGCACCGCTTCATGAACTGGCCGGGGCCGATCCTGACCGATTCCGGCGGGTTCCAGGTGATGAGCCTCGCCAAGCTGCGCAAGCTCGACGCCGACGGCGTCACCTTCCAGTCGCATCATGACGGCTCGAGCCACCGGCTGACCCCGGAACGCTCGATGCGGATCCAGCATTGCCTCGACGCCGACATCACCATGGCGTTCGACGAATGCACCCCGTTCCCGGCCACCCCGGCCCAGGCGGCCGACAGCATGCGGCTGTCGATGCGCTGGGCGGCGCGGTCGAAGGCGGCGTTCGTGCCCCGCCCCGGCTATGGCCTGTTCGGCATCGTCCAGGGTGGGATCTATCCCGACCTGCGCGCCGAATCCGCCGAGGCGCTGCAACGGATCGGCTTCGACGGCTACGCCGTCGGCGGGCTGGCGGTGGGCGAGGGGCAGGAGGCGATGTTCGCCACCCTCGACGTCACCGTGCCGCTGCTGCCGGCCGACCGTCCCCGCTACCTGATGGGGGTCGGCCGGCCGTCCGACATCATCGGCGCGGTCTGCCGGGGCATCGACATGTTCGATTGCGTGATGCCGACCCGCTCCGGCCGCACCGCCCAGGCCTTCACCCGGCGCGGCACCGTCAATCTGCGCAACGCCCGCCACCAGGACGATCCCCGGCCGCTGGAGGAAGGCTGCGCCTGCCCGGCCTGCCGCCAATATTCCCGCGCCTATCTCCACCACCTGATCCGCTGCGAGGAGATCCTCGGGGCGATGCTGCTGACCTGGCACAATCTCCAGCATTACCAGGACCTGATGCGCGACCTGCGCGCGGCGATCGGCGCCGGCCGGCTCCAGGCCTTCGCCGCCGAGGCCGCCGCCACCGAGGCGTTGGGCGACATTCCGCCGCTGGGGTGAAGCTACGCGGGCTCCCGCCCGCGGGCCCGGCCGGGGCGATGCCCCGGACCCCCTTCTTTTTCAAAATGGGGTCATCACGGAGGAGCGGAGAGGACGTCTTCGCTCCTTTCCGTCATGCGCGGCCGTGACCAGCCTCTCTTCCCCGCTCATCCGTGATGAACCAAAAAAGGGATGGGTTCGGGAAGCTCCGCTTCCCGAGCGGGCCGGCGGGCGGCAGCCCGCCTAACCGGTGTGTGTTTGCGCGCAAGGCGCGCGGGGCGGCAGCCCGCCTAGGGTACGCGCGAGGTGCGGGGGCCGGTGGCGCGGCGGAAGGCGGGGTAGGTCGGCGCGATGCCGGAGATGTCGCCGAGATGGGCGACGATATAGCTCATCAGCGGCAGGGTGGGGTGGAACTCGCCCCGCACCATGAATTCGTCGGCGGCGCGCACCGTCACCACGGCGTTGACGCAATCTTCCGGGGCGTCGATCCGGGCGATGCGGATCCGGAGCGTGTCGCCGACCTGATGGTTGGGGCCGCCCTGGAAGGCCAGTCCGGCGATCGACAGGTTGGCGATCGGGAACATCTGGCGCCCGACCACCACCACCAGCCCGTGTCCGGGCAGGCGGGGATGCTGGCGGCGCTCGATGAAGTCGGTCATGGCCGTTCGTGTCCTCCGGCGGGAACAGGGTGGGGCGGGGGTGGGCTTGTCATCCGCTCCGGCAACGGCCACATCAGCGGAAACCCCGGTGCGGTTCCCGGTGGCCAATGACGGAGCGGGCATGGAGCCAGGCGTCCTGCTGATCGATGACGATCCCCACCTGCTGTCGGCGTTGCGGCGCCAGCTCGGCGACCGGTTCGATATTACCACTGCGTGCGGTGGCGAGGAGGGGGTCGAGAGGGTGCGCGCCGCCGCCTCGCCTTTTGGCGTGGTCCTCTCGGACATGCGTATGCCGGGGATCGACGGGATCGAAACCCTGCGCCGGATCCGCGACCACGCCCCCGACACGGTGCGGATGATGCTGACCGGCAATGCCGACCAGCAGACCGCGATCGACGCCATCAATCAGGGCGCGATCTTCCGCTTCTACACCAAGCCCTGTCCGTCCGAGACCCTGATCGACGGGCTGGCGGCCGGGCTCGAACAGTTCCGCCTCGTCACCGCCGAGCGCGATCTGCTCGAACAGACCCTGACCGGGGTGATCCAGGTGCTGGTCGAGGTGATGTCGGTCAACGACCCCGCCGCCGCCGCCCAGGCCGCCCGCCTGCGCGAGTGGGTGCGGCTGCTGACCACCGAGTTCCGCATGCCGCATCGCTGGCAGCTCGAGATCGCCGCCGCGCTGGCGCCGATCGGGATGGTGGCGATGCCGCCCGCCGCGCTGGCCCGGCTGCGGCAGGGCGAGGCGCCCAATCCGGACGAGCGGGCGATGCTGGACCGGGTGCCCGAGGCCGGCCGCAACCTGCTGGCCAGGATCCCCCGGCTCGCCCGGGTGGCCGAGATCGTCCACTGGCAGGATCGTGGCTATGACGGCAGCGGCTTTCCCGCCGATGGTCCGGTCGGGGCCGATCTGCCGCTTGATGCCCGTCTGCTGAAGATCCTCAAGGATCTGCTGGCCGCCACCGCCGGCGGTCCGCTGACCGCGGCGTCGTTCGAGCAGCTCGAACGCCAGCGCCAGCACTATGACCCGGTGCTGCTGCCCCGGGTGCGGGGCTGTCTCGAAGGGCTGGCGCGCAACGAGGTCTTCACCTCGGTCGCCCTGACAGTCGGGCAGTTGCAGGCCGGCCATGTCCTGGCCGGCGATCTGCGGCTGGGCAACGGCCACCTGATCTTTCCCGCCCATACTCAGTTGCAGGCACCCCAGATCGAGCGGATCCGCACCCTGGCCCGGGTGTTCAGTTTCGCCGAGCCGATCCGGGTGCGGGGCTGACGCCGCCGGCCGTTCACGCCGAGACGGTGCCGCCGTCCTGGGCCAGATCGCGGAACAGCCGCCCGGCGAAGCTGCCCTCGCCGGGGGTGCCCTGGCCGCTGCCGCCATTGCGGTATTTGGCCACCAGGCTGCCGACGTCGGCCGGGGCCGGGACCGCCTGACCGGTGGCGGCGCTGGTCAGCGCGGCCGAACTGCCGAGGGTGCCGACCAGCTGGTCGAGGTCGGCCAGCACCGCCGCGCCGCTGCCGCTGGGGGTGCCGCTGCCGATGCCGGCGGCGGCGGTCACCGCGCCGGCGGCGGGGGTGGCGGTGACGTCGAAGCCGCTGCCGCTGGTGGCGGCGGCGCTGTCCTGCGAGGCGATCAGCGCCGACTGCATCGCCGCGCTCATCAACGGGAAGGAGCTGGCGCGGTCGCCGTCGGGCCGGCCGGTCTCGGTCGCGGCCAGCGACAGGGAGAAGGTCGCCGAACCGGGCTCGGTCGCGGTCTGACCATTGGCCAGCGTCTGCCGCGTGGCGGCGGTTCCGGTGATCGAGGAGACGCTCATGACCCCAACTCCTGTCGTCTGGTCTGCCGGGCGCGCCGGTTTCGCCGGGCGCCATGGTTCCAAAGTCTGTGTCCGGCCGGTTCCGCGCCGCCCGGACCACGCCGCCTTCCGCCGGAGCGGAAGGAGGCCGGGGACCGTCCCGGCGGCCCTGTTTTCTGCTTGGCGCCAAGGCCGGGCCGGATCCCGATCAGTTCTGATACGGCGGTTTGGGGCAAACCGGGCGGATCTTTCTGCCGGTCGGGCCGCGACAGGGCAGAATTTGCCGCCCCGGCCCCGCCGGGCGGTCAGGCCGGGGCGCCGCCGCCCGGCGCGAACTGGGGCTCGGCATGGACCACCACGCGGGCGACGTCGCCCAGCTTCCAGCGCAGTTCGGCCTCCATCCGCTCGGTCAAGGCGTGGGCGAGGCGGATCGAGGCCTCGGGCGGGAAGCGGCAATGGAACGACAGATACAGCCCGTCGGGACCGCGCTGGGCGAACAGGCGGTGGACGTGCGAGCCGGGCGGATGCCGCGCCACCACCTCCTCGACCAGCCGGGTCAGCCGGGCCAGTTCGCCCGGTTCGACCGTCTCGCCCGGGTCGATCCGGTTGCGGCGGGGGTCGATATGGATGTCGATGCCGATGTCGGCGCCGAGTTCGGTGGCCAGGGCGGTCTCGATCTCGCTGGCGACGTCGTGGGCCTCGCGCACCGTCAGGCCGTCATCGACCTCGAGGTCGAAGCCGACATGGCGGGTCGCCCCCAGGGTGTAAGAGGCGATGTCGTGGACGGCGACGCCGCGATTGGCCGCCACCACCCGCACCGCCTCGGCGACGTCCTCGTCGTCGAGCGTCAGCGGTTCGGCCACCACCAGCGGGTCGATCTCGGGCCGGGCGGCGCAGATCGCCGTGGCGACGGCGTCGCGCAGGGCCTGGACCTGACCGAAGCTGCGGCCGCGCCCGACCCGCACCACCAGCTCGACATAGATGGTCGCCCCGGCCGGGCGGGCGCGCACCCGATCGACCCGGGCGATGCCGGGGACGGCGGCGGCGATCTGGGCCACCTCCTCGGCGATGCCGCGCGGCGCGGTGTCGATCAGCATGTCGATGGTCCGCCGCCCCAGCCGCCAGCCGGCGAGGCAGACGAAGCCGGCCACCCCGATCGCGGCGACGGCGTCGCCCTGCGGCCAGCCCCAGGCGGTCAGGCCGAGCCCGACCAGCACCACCGCCGAACTGGCGATGTCCGAACTGAAATGCAGCGCGTCGGCCTCGAGCGCCGCGCTGCCGGTCTCGCGCGCCACCTTGGTCAGGGCGCGGGCGCGGCCGAAATCGATCAGCATCGACACCACGATCACCGCGACGCCGTACCAGGTCACCTCGACCGCCACCGCCTCGCCGCGCAGCCGTTCGACCGCTTCCTTGATGATCCAGGCGCTGGTGAGGAACAGCAGCCCGGTCTCGATCAAGGCGGAGACGTTCTCGACCTTGGCATGGCCCCAGGGATGCTCGGCGTCGGCCGGGCGGTCGCCGATCCGCACCGCGAACCAGGTCAGCGTCGCCGCCCCCATGTCGAGCAGCGAATGCGCCGCCTCGGACAGGATGCCGAGGCTGCCGGTCATCAGCCCCACCGCCAGCTTCATCGCGGTCATCGCCGCGCTGGCGAACACCGATGCCGCCGCCACCGCCTGCTTTTTGTTGGTCATTGCCCTGTCCCGTCGTCTCGGCCGGAGCCTCGGAGTCGATTTGCCGCGACTTTACCCTCCCCGGCGGCGAGAACAAAGACCCGGCCGAGGGGCCGACCCGCGCTTTCCCATCGACAAAGCCACCCCCGCCGACGATAGGATGGCCCCCCCCGTCACCAAGGAGCCCCGCGCGATGCGTCGTCTGTTTCCGATCCTCGTCGTTGCCCTGCTGATCGGCCTGTCCGGCCCGGCGCCGGCCCAGGACGCGGCGGACCTGACCGGCACGGCCAAGCCGGCCGCCCCCGCCGCGCCGCCCGCCGCCGAGGCCCAGCCGACCGCCGAGACGCTCGAACAGCAGCTCGATCAGGCCCAGACCGAATATGATCACCTGACCAGCGCCGCCCCGCCCCCGGCGGCCCAGCCGGCCGAACTGATCGAGCGCGACTACCTGATGGGCGAGCTGATCGGCGCGCTCGAACGCCATCTCGACATGATCGACCGCCTGCCCGAGGCGCAGGGGCGGGCCAAGGATCAGGGCGAAAAGACCGCCGCGTGGCGGGCCAACCCCAATCCGCCCTCGGTCTCGATCGTCGCGCTCGACCACCAGCGCGACCTGCTCGAGGACACGAGGGGCCGGCTCAAGGCGGCGATGCAGCGGGCCGATTTCCGCGACCAGCAGATCACCGAGGACGAAAAGCGGCTGAAGGCCAACGAGGTCACCGTCCGCCAGCAGGAAGAGAAGATCTCCGCCGCCACCGACGAGATCGCCAAGGCGCGCGAGACCTGGCTGCGCGACCTTGCCCGCCTGCGCGTGCGTACCGCCGCCGCCGCGATGGCCGAGGGCAAGACCGCCCAGACCATCGGCCGGGCCGAGATCGCCGAACTGCGCGCCCTGGCCGAGTTGCAGGAGCACCAGTTGGGCGAGATGGCCGGCAACGTCCATTTCACCGAGGCCGAACTCAACGCGGTGCTGGCCGACATCGATCGCCAGATCACCCAGTTGCAGACCCGCCAGACCAAGGCCCAGGCCGCCAGCGCCACCGCCCACCGCGCCCTCGATCAGGCCCAGCGCGCCCTCAACGCCTACAAGGCCTCGGCCAAGCCGGCCGCCCCCGGCCCCAACGGCGAGGCCGCCCCGGCCGATCCCCGCCGCGACGCGCTGGAACGCGATCTCGCGGTGCGCCGGCTTCAGGCCGACACCGCCGACCTGATCGACGAGACGGTGCGGCGGATGCTCGAGGTGCGCGGCTGGGAGCGTGCCGGCTGGCAGTTCCGCTGGCATCGCTTCAACGCCACCGACCAGGACCAGATCAAGCTGCCCGAGGCCCGCGCCACCATCGCCGCCAACGAGCGCAAGCTGGCCGGCTGGCAGCAATTGCTGGCCGACGAGATCACCCGCACCAGCCAGTTGAGCGAAAGCAACGACGCCGCCCTGGCCGCCGCCCAGGCCAGCAACGCCGCCGACGCCGAGGCCAGCGCCGCCCAGCGCAGCGCCTATCGCCAGCAGGCCGACATGCTGCGCGAGGCCGACAAGCTGGTCGATGCCCTGCTGCACACCTTCCGCGCCTGGGACGACGAACTGACCCCGCGCGCCAGCCGCAAGGCCGCCACCCAGGCCCTGCGCGAGGGCTGGCAGATGGCGGTCGAGGCCGCCCGCGCGGTGTGGGACTTCGAACTGTTCACCGCCGAGGACAATATCGAGGTCGATGGCAAGCGGATCTCGGCGGTGCGCAGCGTCACCGTCGGCAAGAGCCTCGGCGTGATCCTGCTGGTGGTGTTGGGGGCGGTGATCAGCCGCCGCGCCATGCTGTTCGCCGCCGGCCTCGCCGCCACCCAGTTCGGGGTGTCGAAGGACCATGCCAGCACCCTGACCCGCTGGCTGCATATCGTCGTCGTCACCATGCTGTTCGTGGTGGCGCTCTACATCGCCAACATCCCGCTGACGGTGTTCGCCTTCCTCGGCGGCGCGCTGGCGATCGGCGTCGGCTTCGGCACCCAGGTGATCCTCAAGAACATGATCAGCGGCATCATCCTGCTGGTCGAACGCCCGCTGCGGGTCGGCGACATCGTCGAGGTCGGCGCCGTCACCGGCACGGTGACCCACATCAACGTCCGCTCCTCGACGGTGCGCACCGCCGACGGGATCGAGATCCTGGTGCCGAACTCGACCTTCATCGAAAGCAACGTCACCAACTGGACCTATTCGAACGCGCGGGTGCGCCGCTCGGTCGCGGTCGGCACCGATTATTCGGCGCCGCCCGAAAAGGTCTCCGAGGTGCTGATGGGGGTCGCGCGCAAGCACCCCGCCGTGCTGAAGGATCCCGAGCCCTGCGTGCTGTTGCAGGATTTCGGCCCGGATTCGATCAATTTCATCCTGCGCTACTGGATCGATTACACCGGCGGCGCCGACAGCTCGAAAATCGCGTCGGAAATCCGCTTCATGATCGCCGCCGACCTGAACGCGGCGGGAATCCCAATCCCTTTTCCGCAGCGGGTGGTCCATCTGCGTCAGGACGGCGATGACACGCCCCCGCCCGACCGGATCCTGCATCACGGGGCCTGAGCGCCCCAAGCCGGCGGTGGCCCCCTGCGGGGCTGCCGCCCCGCGCCCCGCCCGGAGGCTTTGGGAAGAGGCTCAATTCGCGGGCTCTGCCCGCCCCCGCCAAGGGCCGCAAGGCCCTTGGAACCCTTTCCTTGCCCTTCGCGCGGCAAACACCCGCGCCCAAGCTGAAAGGCCGCTCTGCGCCCGATCCCCAATGGGTTCCAAGGGCCTTGCGGCCCTTGGCGGGCGTGGGCGGAGCCCACATCACCCCGAAATCCGAGAGGAACCAGACTGGACAGTGTCGAATGGCAAGGCATTCTGCCAGCCATGCCGACTTAACGCGAATTGAGCCTTCGAAAAAGAAGGGGGTTTGGGCGAGTGCCCAATAACGGCGTTAGCCGTAGCTCTGGACCAAAGAGCCGACCACCAGATACCAGCCGTCCACCATCACGAAGAAGATCAGCTTGAACGGCAGCGAGATCATCGACGGCGGCAGCATCATCATGCCCATGCTCATCAGCACCGACGCGACCACCATGTCGATGATCAGGAAGGGCAGGAACACCAGGAAGCCGATCTCGAAGGCGCGGCGCAGTTCGCTGATCATGAAGGCGGGGATCAGCGCGGTCAGCGGCACTTCCTCGGCGGTGGCGACCTCCTTGGCCCGCGACAGGTCCATGAACAGCTTGAGGTCCTGCGGGCGGACATTGCGGCTCATGAAGGCGTGAAACGGCTTGATCGCCCGCTCGAACCCTTCCATCTCGTCGATATGGCCGTCGATCATCGGCTGCAACCCGGTATCCCAGGCCTTTTCGAAGGTCGGCGCCATCACGAAGGCGGTGAGGAACAGCGCGAGGCTGATCATCACCATGTTGGGGGGGCTCTGTTGGGTGCCGAGCGCCTGACGCAGGAAGCTCAGCACCACCACGGAGCGGGTGAACGAGGTGATCATCACCAGGATCGACGGCGCGATCGACAGCACCGTGGTCAGGGCGACCAGCTGGACGATCCGGCTGGTGGCGCTGCCGGGGCCGCCGCCGAGGTCGATGTTGAGCGACTGCGCCAGCACCGGCCCGGCCACCAGCGCGGTCGCGATCCCGGCCAGCAGGCCGAGCAGCAAACGGTGGCGGGGCAGCCTCATGGCTTGGTCTCCGGGCTGGGCAGGGTAAAGCGGGCGGGCGGACAATTGCGTTCGATCACGGTGGCACTGCCGCCGCCCAGCAGCAGCAGATGTTCCTGGTCGTCGCGCCGGACCAGCACCAGCCGGTGGCGGGCATCAAGCGGCAGGGCCTCGATCACCGCCAGTCGGCGCCGACGCGACCGGTTGAGCGGGGCGATCCCGCCCAGCCCCCAGCGCCGCAGCGCCCACAGCAGGGCGAACATCAGGCCGAGAACGGTGACCAGCGCCAGCACGAAGCGCAGGTAGGAGACGGTTTCCATCAGCCGGGGGTTCCACCGCCGGGCTCGCCGGGACAGGGGTTGGCCGCTTCCAGCGCCGCGGCGAGACGGTCGAGGTCGGCCAGCAGCGCTTCCATGTCGGCGCGCAGGGTGCGGCCGCTGTCGGGCTCGAGCCGGGTCACCCCGTCGCAGATCAGGCGGATCCGGCCTTCCAGCGCGGTCAGATCGACCATCGTGCCGGTGGCCAGCAGCCGCCGCGCCGTGCCGACCAGCGACGACGCCTTGACCAGTTCGGCGCGCAGCCACTCCTCGCGCGAGGGCGGGGGCGGGGCGCTCATGTCGGCACCGCCCGGCCGGTGGCGCGATAGACATAGGCCAGGATCTCGGCCACCGCCACCATCGCCTCGACCGGAATCACGCTGCCCAGTTCGAGCGCGCCCAGCACCTGGATCAGATCGGGATCGGTGCGAACCTTGACGTCGTTGGCGAAGGCGATCTCGAGGATCTTTTCCGCCACCTCGCCCTGGCCGGTGGCGACCACCACCGGCAGGTCGTTCTCCGCCGGATCGAAACGCAACGCCACCGCACTGGTCCGCCGAGGCGGCGCGGAGGGTGGGTCTGACTGGGTGTCGCTCATTCCATTCCCCGGCGAGTCTGCCAGACCGAAAGAGTGAACCCTTACGCTTTAACAAACACTTAAGTCGGATCCGGGGGCTTCGCGCGCCATACCAAGGCGTTAGGCGGGGCGGCCGCCCCGCGCCCCGAACCCCGCGCTTTCTTATCGATGAATAAAAAGGGGGGCCGGGGCATCGCCCCGGCGGGCGCGCGGGCAGCGCCCGCGTAACATGGTTGTCTCGCACGCGAGGCGTGCGGGCAGAGCCCGCGTAACAGCCTCAGCCCTGCAACATCCGCCGCAGCAGCTCGACATCCTCGGCGAAGCCCTGATCGCTTTCCTTCAGCTCCTCGACCTTCTTGACCGCATGCATCACGGTGGTGTGGTCGCGGCCGCCGAACTTGCGGCCGATCTCGGGCAGCGAGCGGCTGGTGAGCTGCTTGGCGAGATACATCGCCACCTGACGCGGCCGGGCCACCTGACGGGAGCGGCGCGCCGAGGACATCTCGGCCAGCTTGATGTTGAAATGCTCGGCGACCTTCTTCTGGATCTCCTCGATGGTGATCCGGCGGTCGGAGGCGCGCAGCAGATCGTGCAGCACCTCCTGGGTCGATTCGAGGGTGATGGCGCGGCCGACCAGCTGGGAATGGGCGACGACGCGGTTCAACGCCCCTTCCAGCTCGCGGACGTTGGAGCAGATCTTGTGGGCGAGGAACTCCATCACCTTCTGCGGCACCAGCACCCCCATCTGCTCCGACTTCGACTGAAGGATGCCGAGGCGCAGTTCGTAGGTGGTGGCGTGGATGTCGGCGACCAGCCCGCAGGCCATGCGCGAGCGCAGCCGTTCCTCGATCCCCTCGAGGTCGGAGGGCGACTTGTCGGCCGAGATCACGATCTGGCGGCCCTGATCGACCAGGGCGTTGAAGGTGTGGAAGAATTCCTCCTGGGTCGCGTCCTTGCCGGCGATGAACTGGACATCGTCGATCATCAGCACGTCAACCGAGCGGAACTGCTCCTTGAACGACATGGTGTCCTGGTGCCGCAGCGCCCGGATGAAGCGGTACATGAACTTCTCGGCCGAGAGGTACAGCACGCTGCGGCGGGGATTGCGTTCGCGGATGTGGTGGGCGATCGCGTGCATCAGGTGGGTCTTGCCCAGGCCGACGCCGCCATAGAGGAACAGCGGGTTGAACGAGACGCTGTCGGCCTCGGCCACCCGGCGCGCCGCCGCCCAGGCGAATTCGTTGGGCTTGCCGACGACGAAATTCTTGAAGGTGAAACGCGGGTCGAGCAGGGCGCCCAGTTCGTCCATCTCGTTGACGGCGGCCTCGCCGGCGGCGGCCGGGGCCGCAGCGGCCGGCGCGGCGGGCAGGGCGACGGCGGGCGGCGGCGGGGCGGCGGCCGGGGCGCCGGCGGCGGCCGGAACCGGCACGGCGGCGGCGCGGGCGGTCTCGACCACGATCTCGACGTTATGGATGGCGGGGTTCTCCGCCCCCCACAGGGTGCGGATGCGCTCGCCGTAATGGGTGGCGACCCAGTCGCGCAGGAAGCGCGTCGGCAGGGCAAGGCGGACCGCCCCGTCGCTGATGCCATGCACGGTGATCGGCCGCAGCCACGAGCGATAGGCGGAATCACCCACCTCGTCGCGCAGCCTGGTTTTGACCCGATCCCACTCAGATTGTGCCATTGCTGATCCCCGATCCCCCGCCGTAAGCCCGACGGACGCGGCGCCCAGGGCACCCGTGCCATCTTCCCGGAAATCCGGACCCATGCTGCGGACCATCTCGTCGCCTTCGCGGGTCATGCGTCCCACACCACGTTCGGCTGCCGTCGCCTGTCGGCGTTGCCCGCGACAGCCCAGAACAGATTGCGGGTGTTACTGCTCATTAACCAAGTCAGCAAACTACATGCTCACGCGATTACCATACCCGGCGAAATGCACTCTGTGTCCCGCATCACATAGAAGCGATACTCGCGGCGTTCCCGGTGTCTTGATTTTTTTGAGAGCCCGAAGGAACACTTTAGTATGCCCGACGAGCGCTGCAAGACTAGCCATCGAGCTGTCTCCAGGCAACAACATCGGTGTCCGAATGGTGAAATTTTTCGCTTGCATTCCCGGACACCCTGGGGGGACAAGGGTTTGGGATTTCCTGCTCGCGAAAAGGGTAAAAGTCCATCGAAATGCCGATGGGAACGGGCAACAGGAAGGGCCGCGCCCGGGCGGACGCGGCCCTTCCAAAACGTCGTAAGTGGATGGTGCGGCCGTGGCCTTTAGGCCAGCGGCTTCATGTCGCGGACGCGGGCGGCGAGACGGGCCACCTTGCGCGACGCGGTGTTCTTGTGCAGCACGCCGGCCTGAACGCCCTTCATCAGCTGCGGCTCGGCATCGCCCAGGGCGGCCTTGGCGGCATCGGCGTTGCCGGAGGAAATCGCCAGCTCGACCTTCTTGACGAAGCTGCGGATACGGCTGACGCGGGCGCGGTTGACCTCGGTACGAGCCTCGGTCTGACGGATGCGCTTCTTAGCCGAAGAATGATGGGCCATGGATCAAAACCTTGCAGCTCGGTTGGCAAATTCGAAGGCGCGTTTATAAGGGCAGGCCGCCGCCGCCGTCAACAGGGAAATCAGGCGGCGGCCGGGGGGACGCGGGCGGCGGCGATGAAGGCGCGGATCAGGTCGGGATCCTTGCGCCCCGGGGCGGTTTCGACCCCGGAGGAGACATCGACCGCCGCAGCTCCGGTGACGCGGATCGCCTCGGCGACGTTGGCCGGGGTCAGCCCGCCGGCCAGCATCCAGCGCAGCGGCCAGCGTTTGCCGGCCAGCAGGCTCCAGTCGAAGCTGGCGGCGTTGCCGCCGGGCAAAGCGGCGCCCTTGGGCGGGCGGGCATCGAACAGCAGCCGGTCGGCGACGCCGAGATAAGCCTCGGCGGCGGCGAGGTCGGCCGCCTCGGCCACCGGGATCGCCTTCATCACCGGCAGGCCGTATTCCTGGCGGATCGCCTCGACCCGTTCCGGGCTTTCGTTGCCATGGAGCTGGAGCAGGTCGAGCCGGACCGCCCCCAGCACCGCGTCGAGCAGGGCATCGTCGGGATCGACGAACAGCCCGACCCGGCTGATCGGCTGCGGCAGCCACGACACCAGCTCGGCGGCGCGTTCCGGCGTTACCGCGCGCGGGCTCTTGGCGAAGAACACCAGCCCGAGGTGATCGGCCCCGGCGTCGAGCGCCGCCTCGACCGTTTCCTCCTCGGTGATGCCACAGATCTTGATCTCGACCGGCACAGCAGGGCTCCTTCCCGTCGCCGCCCGCCGGGCGCCTTGTCCAAGCCGGGCGAAATGTGCATTCTGGCGCGCAAAATCGCCCGCCGATCCAACGGGATGGCGGGTCCCCTGTCAACCCCTTGCGATCGAGAGCACGTCATGGCGGAAGCCGACATCGAAGGCACCAGATTCCAGGCCGACCAACCCCAGGTGGCCCCCTCCTATCCCGTCAAGGGCGCCAGTCAGTACGATTGGGGCATGAAGAACCGCCTCGCCCGCGTGTTCCGGCCGGACTCGGGCCGCACCGTGATGCTGGCGATCGACCATGGCTATTTCCAGGGGCCGACCACCGGGCTGGAGCGGATCGACCTCAACATCCTGCCGCTGCTGCCGGACTGTGACGCGCTGTTCTGCACCCGCGGCGTGCTGCGCACCATGGTGCCGGCCGCCTCGCACAAGCCGATGGTGCTGCGCGCCAGCGGCGGGCCGTCGATCCTCAAGGAACTGTCCGACGAGCAGATCGCGATGGACATGGAAGACGCGGTGCGGCTCAACGCCTCCGGCGTCGGCATCCAGGTGTTCATCGGCGGCGAGTTCGAGACCCGCTCGATTCATAATATGACCCGGCTGGTCGATGCCGGCCTGCGCGTCGGCATGCCGGTGATGGGCGTCACCGCCGTCGGCAAGAACATGGTGCGCGACGCCAAGTATTTCCGCCTCGCCTGCCGCATGATCGCCGAACTGGGCGCCCAGTACGTCAAGACCTACTACGTCGCCGAGGGCTTCGAGACCATCACCGCCTCCTGCCCGGTGCCGATCGTGATGGCCGGCGGCAAGAAGCTGCCCGAGCTTGAGGCGCTGACCATGGCCTACAACGCCGTCCAGCAGGGCGCCGCCGGTGTCGATATGGGCCGCAACATCTTCCAGTCCGACTGCCCGCACGGGATGATGGCGGCGATCAACGCCGTGATCCATCAGAACCTGCCGCCGGCCCAGGCGCTGGAGCTGTACCAGACCATCAAGGCCAAGGGCTGAGGTCAGAGGCGGGCTGCCGCCCGCACCCGCTTGGGGCGATGCCCCAAACCCCCTTTATTTTCGAAAACAAAGGGGGTCCGGGGCATCGCCCCGGGCAGGGTGCGGGGCGGCAGCCCCGCCGTCAGCCTTCGAGCAGATTGAGAATGTCGGCCAGGATCCGCCCGATCTCGTAATCCTTCGGCGTGTAGATCCGGGCGCAGCCGGCCCGGCGCAGCGCCTCGGCGTCCTCGGGCGGGATGATCCCGCCGACCACCAGCGGCACGTCGTCGAGTCCGGCGGCGCGCATCCGCTCCAGCACCTCGGTCACCAGCGGCAGATGGCTGCCGGACAGGATCGACAGGCCGACGAGGTGAACGCTCTCCTCCAGCGCGGCATTGACGATCTGGGCCGGGGTCAGCCGGATCCCCTCATAAACCACCTCGAACCCGGCGTCGCGGGCCCGCACCGCGATCTGCTCGGCGCCGTTGGAATGGCCGTCGAGGCCGGGCTTGCCGACCAGCAGCTTGATCCGCCGGCCCAGCTTGGCCGACACCGTCTCGACCCGCGCCCGCAATTCGGCCAGCGGGATGGTCTCGCCCGCCGCCGCCGCGCCGCCGACCCCGGTGGGGGCGCGGTACTCGCCCCACACCCGCCGCAGGGTGTCGGTCCATTCGCCGGTGGTGACGCCGGCATGGGCACAGGCGATCGACGGCTCCATCACGTTGCGGTCCTCCTCGGCGGCGGCGCGCAGTCCGGCCAGGGCACGGGCCACCGCGTCGGCGTCGCGGCCGGCGCGGAAGGCCTGGAGCCGGGCGATCTGCTCGGCCTCGGCCTCGGGCGACACCGTCTGCACCGCGTCGGCCCCGGCGGTCAGCGGGCTCGGCTCGGTCTCGGTCCAGCGATTGACCCCGACCACCACCTGATCCCCGGATTCGATCGCGGCGACGCGGCGGGCGTTGGCCTCGACCAGCGCCTGCTTGAGGCTGCCGCGCTCGATCGCCGCCACCGCGCCGCCCTCGGCGTCGATCCGGGCCAGCGCGGCGCGGGCTTCGGCCGCCAGCGCCGCCACCTTGGCCTCGATCACCCGGCTGCCGGCGAAGATGTCGCCATATTCCAGCAGGTCGGTCTCGTAGGCGACGATCTGCTGGAGCCGCAGCGACCATTGCTGGTCCCACGGCCGGGGCAGGCCGAGCGCCTCGTTCCAGGCCGGCAACTGCACCGCCCGGGCGCGGGCGTCCTTCGACAGCACCACCGCCAGCATCTCCAGCAGGATGCGATAGACGTTGTTCTCCGGCTGCGGCTCGGTCAGGCCGAGCGAATTGACCTGCACCCCGTAGCGGAACCGGCGCAGCTTGGCATCCGCGACCCCGTAACGCTCGCGGCAGATCTCGTCCCACAATTCGGTGAAGGCCCGCATCTTGCACAATTCGGTGACGAAGCGGATGCCGGCATTGACGAAGAAGCTGATCCGCCCGACCACCTGGGGGAACGCCTCGGCCGTGACGCGCGGCCGCACCGTGTCGAGCACCGCGATCGCGGTCGCCAGCGCGATTGCCAACTCCTGTTCCGGCGTCGCCCCCGCCTCCTGCAAATGGTAGGAGCAGACGTTGATCGGATTCCATTTCGGAATCTCGCGGCAGGTGAAGGTGATCACGTCGGCGGTCAGCCGCAGCGACGGGCGCGGCGGGAAGATGTGGGTGCCGCGCGACAGGTATTCCTTGATCACGTCGTTCTGGGTGGTGCCCGACAATTGGTCGCGCCGCGCCCCCTGGCGTTCGGCGGTGGCGACGTACAGCGCCAGCAGCCACGCCGCCGGGGCGTTGATGGTCATCGAGGTGTTCATCTTTTCGAGCGGTATGCCCTCGAAAAGCGTGGTCATGTCGCCGATATGACAGATCGGCACCCCAACCTTGCCAACCTCGCCGCGCGCCAGCGGGTGGTCGCTGTCGTAGCCGGTCTGGGTCGGCAGGTCGAAGGCGATCGACAGGCCGGTCTGCCCCTTGGCGAGGTTGGTGCGGTACAGCCGGTTCGATTCGGCCGCCGAACTGTGACCGGAATAGGTCCGGAACAGCCAGGGGGCATCGCGCGGCGGGGGGACGGGGCGGGGCTCGGTCATCGGCGGCTCGGTCGGCTGGAGGATCGATAATTGCCCAAGCACTGGCTTGGATTGAAACAAACTAACATTTTGTGCATTGCAAAAAAAGCGGTAAAACGATAAAACCGACCTCAACGCGTCGCAACAGGCGAACCGGAACCGGGCCGAGAACCCGGGGCGTTCGCCCTCGTGCAGGGAGATCGCGCATGAACGAATCCGTCAAGCCGGCCGGGTCCGCCACGGGGACGGGGGCCAAGGATCTCTATGAAATAGGGGAGATCCCGCCGCTCGGCCATGTGCCGCGGCAGATGTATGCCTGGGCGATCCGGCGCGAGCGCCACGGCCCGCCCGAGACGGCGATGCAGGTCGAGGTGGTCGAGACGCCCTCGATCGATTCGCACGAAGTGCTGGTGATGGTGATGGCCGCCGGGGTCAATTACAACGGCGTGTGGGCCTGTCTCGGCAAGCCGATCTCGCCGTTCGACTATCACAAGGCGCCGTATCACATCGCCGGCTCGGACGCGTCGGGGGTGGTGTGGGCGGTCGGCTCGAAGGTCAAGCGTTGGAAGGTCGGCGACGAGGTGGTGGTTCACTGCAACCAGACCGACGGCGACGACGAGGAATGCAACGGCGGCGACCCGATGAACTCGCCCAGCCAGCGGATCTGGGGCTACGAGACCCCCGACGGCTCGTTCGCCCAGTTCGCCCGGGTCCAGGCCCAGCAATTGATGCCGCGCCCGCGCCACCTGACCTGGGAGGCCAGCGCCTGTTACACCCTGACGCTCGCCACCGCCTACCGCATGCTGTTCGGCCACCGCCCGCATGTGCTGCGGCCCGGCCACAATGTGCTGGTGTGGGGCGCCGCCGGCGGGCTGGGCTCGATGGCGATCCAGCTGATCGCGGTGTCGGGCGCCAACGCCATCGGCGTGGTGTCGGAGGAGGACAAGCGCGATTTCGTCCTCGGCCTGGGCGCCAAGGGGGTGATCAACCGCAAGGATTTCGATTGCTGGGGCCAGTTGCCCGATGTCGATGGCGATCCGGCCCTGTTCGCCGAGTACATGAAGAAGGTGCGCGCCTTCGGCAAGGCGATCTGGGACATCACCGGCAAGGGCAACGACGTCGATTTCGTGTTCGAACATCCCGGCGAGGCGACCTTCCCGGTCTCCTGCAACGTGGTCAAGCGCGGCGGGATGGTGGTGTTCTGCGCCGGCACCACCGGCTTCAACCTGACCTTCGACGCCCGCTTCGTCTGGATGCGGCAGAAGCGGATCCAGGGCAGCCACTTCGCCAACCTGCTTCAGGCCTCCCAGGCCAACCAGCTGGTGATCGAACGCCGGATCGACCCCTGCATGTCCGAGGTCTATGCCTGGGAAGACATCCCGCTCGCCCATATGCGGATGCTCAACAACCAGCACAAGCCGGGCAACATGGCGGTGCTGGTCCAGGCGCTGAAGCCCGGCCGTCTCACCGTCGAGGATTGCATCGAAGGTTAGGGGGGCGTTTCCCGGGCTCCGCCCGGACCCGCCAAGGGCCGCAAGGCCCTTGGAACCCTTTCCTTTCTTGCGCGCGGGGCCGGCCCGGGTCAACCGGGGCCGGGCCTTTCGCGTCGCTGAATGTCGTTTCTACCAAGGGGGCCGTCATGAGCGTTCTGTTGCCCGATCTGCTTGTCACCTGTGACGCCGCGCTGGCCGCCGCCGGGCGGATCGAGGCGCTGGCCCGCGAGCGGGTGAGCGCGCTGGTCAGCCGCGACGGCAAGCTCGCCGCCGATCTGCTCGAAAGCCATCAGGTCGCCGCCCACGGCTATGCCTGGCTCGCCACCACCGTTGCCGCCTTGCGTCAGACGCTCGGCTGGGCGCGGCGGCTCGATGCCGCCGGGCGGCTGGGCGATCTCGAATCGCTGCTGCTGCAAGCCGCATTCGGCGAATATCTCGGCCAGATCCACGGCGGCATCCCGATGAGCCAGGGCGAGATCGTCCGCCCCGGCGATCTCGGCCTCGAGTCCGCCGACCTGCACGCCCTCAGCGACCCGGCCGAGCGGCTGCTGCGCCGCCAGGGCGCCGCCGCCCCGGTGCGGCTGGCGATCGCCGCCCTGATCCGCGACGGCCATCATTTCGGCGATCCCGGGCTGGAGGACGAGACCCTGGTGCTGATCCAGGAGCAGTTCCGCCGCTTCGCCGACGCCGAGGTCGCCCCCTACGCCCACCAATGGCACCTCGCCGACCAGTTGATCCCGATCGAGGTGGTCGACAAGGTGGCCGAACTCGGGGTGTTCGGCCTGACCCTGCCCGAGGATTATGGCGGGCTCGGCCTCGGCAAGACCGCGATGTGCGTGGTGACCGAGGAATTGTCGCGCGGCTATATCGGGGTCGGCTCGCTCGGCACCCGCTCCGAGATCGCCGGCGAGCTGATCCGTCTCGGCGGCACCCCGGAGCAGAAGCAGGAATGGCTGCCCCGCATCGCCTCGGGCGAGATTCTGCCCACCGCCGTGTTCACCGAGCCCAACACCGGCTCCGACCTCGGGTCGCTGCGCACCCGGGCGGTGCGGGACGGCGACCTCTACCGCGTCACCGGGGCCAAGACCTGGATCACCCATGCCGCCCGTTCCGACCTGATGACCCTGCTGGTGCGCACCGACCCGGCCAGCGGCGATTATCGCGGCCTGTCGATGCTGCTGGCGCCCAAGCCGCGCGGCGACGAGGCCAACCCGTTCCCGGCCGAGGGGATGAGCGGCGGCGAGATCCGGGTGCTGGGCTATCGCGGCATGAAGGAATACGAACTGGGCTTCGACGGCTTCACCGTGCCGGCCGCCAACCTGCTCGGCGGCATCGAGGGGCAGGGCTTCAAGCAGCTGATGCAGACCTTTGAATCCGCCCGGATCCAGACGGCGGCCCGCGCCGTCGGCGTCGCCCAGGCGGCGCTGGAGACCGGGTTGCGCTACGCCACCGAGCGGGTCCAGTTCGGCAAGCCGATCTACGATTTCCCCCGCGTCGGCGGCAAGCTGGCCTGGATGGCGGTCGAAACCATGGTGGCGCGCCAGTTGACCTATTTCGCCGCCCAGGAAAAGGACCACGACCACCGCTGCGACATCGAGGCGGGGATGGCCAAGCTGCTGGCCGCCCGCGTCGCCTGGGCCAATGCCGACAACGCCCTTCAGGTCCATGGCGGCAATGGCTACGCCGAGGAATATCCGGTCAGCCGCCTGCTGTGCGACGCCCGCATCCTCAACATCTTCGAGGGGGCGGCCGAGATCCAGGCCCAGGTGATCGCCCGCGGTCTGCTCGGCGGCGCCCGGGGGTGATCGGCGGGGCTGCCGCCCCGCGCGCTTCGCGCGCACTCGCAACGAATCAGCGGGGCTGCCGCCCCGCGCCCCGCTTGGGGCGATGCCCCAAACCCCCTTTCTTTTATCAATAAAGACAAAGGGGGTCCGGGGCATCGCCCCGGGCGGGCCGGCGGGCGGCAGCCCGCCTCAGACGTTGGTTTCAAACGCGAAACCCGCCGCCGTGGGGGGACGGCGGCGGGCTCGTGGAGGGGGAGAACCGAAGGAGATCCACTTGGACGACTTTCGAGTGGCTGATCCCGAAAGCTGATGATGAAAGACTACCTCCGGCCGCCTTACCGCACCGTTTCGCCGGGATGATCTTTTTGTCATGATTCAAAACTGGGCGGTTCCCAATAGGGGCGGGGGCCGAACCGCTCGGCGAGAAAATCGACGAAGGCCCGCACCTTGGGCGACAGCGGCCGGGCCGGGGGATAGACGGCGTGGATCGCCCCCTCCTGGCGCAGATAGGGATCGAGCAGGCTGACCAGGGTGCCGGCGGCGAGGTCGGGGCCGACCAGGAAGCTCGGCAGCGGGGCCAGCCCGACCCCGGCCAGCGCGGCGAGGCGCAGCGCGTCGCCATTGTTGACCCGCAGCCGGGCCTTGATCCGCACCGGCCAGGGCCGGCCGCTGGCGGGATCGACGAAGCTCCAATCCTCCTGCGGCGACAGGTTGCTGTAGCCGAGGCAGGGCAGGCGGGCGAGATCGTCCGGCGTGCGCGGTGTCCCGTAGGCGGCGAGGAAGGCCGGGCTGGCGCACAGCACCCGCCGCAGCGGCGCCAGCCGGCGGGCGATCAGACTCGATTCCGCCAGCCGGCCGATCCGCACCGCGAGGTCGAACCCTTCCTCGACCAGATCGACGAAGCGGTCGTTCATCGCCATGTCGAGGTCGATCTCGGGATAACGCTCGAGAAAGGCCGGCAGCGCCGGGGCCAGATGCAAGACGCCGAAGCTCATCGGCGCCGCCACCCGCAGCCGGCCGCGCGGCGCCGCCTGCAACCGCCCGACCGAAAGGTCGGCGGCCTCCAGCTCGGCCAGGATCCGCGCCACCTGCTCGTGATAGGACCGCCCGGCCTCGGTCAGGGTCAGCGCCCGGGTGGTGCGGTGCAGCAGGCGGATCCCCAGCGCGGCCTCCAGTTCGGCCACCTGCCGGCTGAGGCGCGAGGTCGAACGGCCCAGCCGCCGCGCCGCCGCCGCGAACGAGCCGGCTTCGGCCACCGCGGCAAAGGCGGTCAGGGCGGCGAGGCGATCCATTCTTGCCGTTTCCGCAACAGTTCATCCCGGAAACGCCAGATTGTTCCCTTTCTCGCGGCGGCGCAAGCTGAGGCCAATTCCGGAACCATTCCAGGGAGCCTCCGATGACCATTCTGCGTATTGATTCCAGCCCGCTGGGCGCCGCCTCGGTGTCGCGCCTGCTGACCGATCACATCGTCGCCGCGCTGATTGCGGCCGATCCCGCCGCGACGGTGGTGACGCGCGATCTGGCCGCCGCCCCGCCCGCCCATCTCGACGCCGAGGCGCTGCCGGTGGTCAAGTTCGGCAAGACCGACGACCTGACCCCGCGCCAGCGCGCCGAGCAGGCCCTGACCAACGAGCTGGTCGAGGAATTGCTGGCCGCCGACACGGTGGTGATCGGGGCGCCGATGTACAATTTCTCGATCCCCAGCCAGCTCAAGGCCTGGATCGACCGGGTCGCCCAGCCCGGCCGCACCTTCCGTTACACCGAATCCGGTCCGGTCGGGCTGGCCGGCGGCCGCAAGGTCTACATCGCCTCGTCGCGCGGCGGCCGCTATGCCGGCACCCCGTTTGAAACCGCGCTCGATCACCAGGAAGCCTACCTGCGTGCCGTGCTCGGCTTCTTCGGCATCACCGACCCCGTGGTGATCCGCGCCGAAGGCGTCGCCCTCGGCCCCGATGCCCGCGCCGCCGCCATCGCCGCCGCCGATGCCGAGATCGCCCGCCTGATCCCGGCCCCCTGAGACCTCTTCGTTACGCGGGCTCTGCCCGCGGACCCGCCGGGGCGATGCCCCGGACCCCCTTTGTTTTCATCAATATTGATAAATCAATGAAGGGTTCGGGGAGCTTTGCTCCCCGAGCGGGCCGGCGGGCGGCAGCCCGCCTGACCAATTTATGTTTGCGCGCGAGGCGCGCGGGGCGGCCTCAGTCCAGCGTCTGTTCCAGCCGGCCGGCGAGGTCCTGGATGAACTGCCAGGCGACGCGGCCGGAGCGGGCGCCCCGGGTGACGGTCCATTCGTTGGCGGCGCGGCGCAGCTCCTCGCGTTCGATCGCGAGGCGGTGGCGGCGGGCGTAGCCCTCGACGATGGCGAAGAAGGTTTCCTGGTCGAGGTGGTGGAAGCCGAGCCACAGGCCGAAGCGGTCGGACAGCGACACCTTTTCCTCGATCGCCTCGCCGGGATTGATCGCGGTGGCGCGTTCATTGTCGATCATGTCGCGCGCCATCAGGTGGCGGCGGTTGGAGGTGGCGTAGAACACCACGTTGGTCGGCCGGCCCTCGATGCCGCCTTCCAGCACTGCCTTCAGCGACTTGTAGGCGTCGTCCTGCTGGTCGAACGACAGATCGTCGCAGAACAGGATCGAACGGCGGCCGCTGTCGCGCAGCAGATGCAGGCAGCGGGGCAGGGTGGGGATGTCCTCGCGGTGGATCTCGACCAGGGCCAGGGCGCGGGGGGTCTCGGCGTTGATGGTGGCGTGGACCGCCTTGACCAGCGAGCTCTTGCCGGTGCCGCGCGCGCCCCACAGCAGGGCGTTGTTGGCCGGCAGGCCCCGGGCGAAGCGGCGGGTGTTGGCCAGCAGCTGCTCGCGCTGGGATTCGATCCCCTGCAACAGGTCGATCTCGACCCGGTTGACGCTGGCGATCGGCTCCAGCCGGTCGGGATCGGGCGACCAGACGAAGGCGTCGGCGGCGGCGAGGTCGCTGGGGGCCGGCGGCGGCGGGGCGAGGCGTTCGAGCGCCTCGGCGATGCGCAGCAGCAGGGCGGTGTCGGTGGGAGCGGTCATGGCGGTCGGTCTCGGCGAAGGGGGGAGCTTACGGATGGACGCAGGCGGCGAAGGGTATCATCCTGGCCGCCTCAGGCAAGGGCGGCACCCCGGCGGACGGCGCGGGGCCGGCCTGCGGCGACGGGAGGGCCGGATGGCGATCGAGGGCGAGGTGTTGTTCGAGTTCCGCCGCGTCGGCGCCCTGGTCAAGGTGTCGGCCTTCCATGTGCCGACGATGACCGAGGTGTCGCTGTCGATGCCGGCCAATGCCGGCGAGACGCTGATGCGTCTCCAGGTGCTGCGGCGGCTGGATTATGTCCTCGCCCGCCGTCGGGACGGGGGCCGGGCGGCGGAGGAAGACGGCTTCGCCTGAGCCGCCGCCCCCGGGGCGCTCCCGCCTCCGGCATCCGGAGGCGGGGGAGGCAAAAGGATCAGCGGCGGCCGCGCCGCGGGGTCTCTTCGTCGCTCTCGCTGCCCTTGCGGCCAAGGCCGATTTTCTTGGCGAAATCGGAACGCTGGGCGGCGTAGTTCGGCGCCACCATCGGGTAATCGGGCGGCAGGCCCCACTTGGCGCGATATTCGTCGGGGGTGATGTTGTAGGTGGTGCGCAGGTGCCGCTTCAACATCTTGAGCTTTTTGCCGTCTTCCAGGCAGATGATGTAATCGGGGGTCACCGAGCGCTTGACCGGGATCGCCGGCTTGGGCGCCTCCGGCTTGGTTTCGGCCGGGGCGCTGTCGAGAGAGGACAGCGAGCCGTAGACCGTATTGATCAGGTCGGGGAGCTGTCCGGCCGGAATCGGGTTCTTGCCGACATAAGCCGCAACCACGTCGACGGCCATACGCAGCAGATCATCGCGATTGGTCTTTTCCGGGGGCGTGTCGCTCATCTTTTTGTCCGCCAGTTATCGTTGTTGGGTTGGGCATATTGAAGACAGGGTGAAGCAACCGTGTCAATTCAAAACTTCCATCGGCGAATAACGAATTCTTGCGACAATGCCACCTGTCAGTAATCATCGCCGCCCCAAGACGCAAATCGGTCAGTCTCTCTGTCCGTTTTTCGTGTTCTATTGAAGGCGGAACGGTGGCGAAAGCTGGGCAGGACAGCGCGGGTGCCCAATGGCGCGGCAGGCGTGGCCGGGCGGCGGCGGCGGGCGCGGCGGCGGCCCGTGGCGCATGCCCCAGCAACTGGTGGCGCATTGGCATTGCCGGGCGACATATGGTATCTAGACCGCTTCGATGACCTCGCGGAACCGGTCCGAATGCCCCAACCCATCCTCGCTCTTGCTTCCGACCATGGCGGTTTCGAAATGAAGGCGCTGCTGGCGGCCGATCTGCCGGCGCTCGGCTGGGCCGCGCTCGATCTCGGCACCGACGGCCCCGGCTCGGTCGATTACCCCGATTTCGCGCTGGCCCTGGCCCGGGCGCTGAAGGAAGGGCGGGCCGAGCGCGGCCTGCTGGTGTGCGGCACCGGCATCGGCATCTCGATCGCCGCCAACCGTCACGCCCACATCCGCGCCGCCCTGGTCCATGACGGGTTCGGGGCGCGGATGGCCCGCCAGCACAACGACGCCAACGTGCTGGTGCTGGGCGGCCGCACCACCGGGCCGGAAATCGCCCGCGAATGCCTGCGGATCTTCCTGGAAACCCCGTTCGAAGGGGGGCGCCACGCCCGCCGCGTCGCCAAGCTCGGCGAATTCGGCGAGAAATAGTCCGCGCGCGCCCTGATCGTTCCCCTCAGTACCGACGTGTGAAAGAAACCCGATGTCCAGCCAATCCACCACCGCCTTCTTCGCCACTTCCCTGGCCGACCGCGATCCCGCGATCGCCGCCGCCGTCGCCGACGAACTCGCGCGCCAGCAGGGCCAGATCGAGCTGATCGCCTCGGAAAACATCGTGTCGCGCGCGGTGCTGGAGGCCCAGGGCACGGTGCTGACCAACAAGTACGCCGAGGGCTATGCCGGCAAGCGTTACTATGGCGGCTGTGAATTCGTCGATGTGGTCGAGAAGCTGGCGATCGAGCGCGCCTGTGCCCTGTTCGGCGCCGGCTTCGCCAACGTCCAGCCCAATTCCGGCTCGCAGGCCAACCAGGGCGTCTACATGGCCCTGACCCAGCCGGGCGACGTGGTGATGGGGATGTCGCTGGCCGCCGGCGGCCACCTGACCCATGGCGCCGCCCCCAACCAGTCGGGCAAGTGGTTCAAGGCGGTGCAGTACGGCGTGCGCCAGCAGGACGCCCGCATCGATTACGCCGAGGTCGAGGAATTGGCCCGCGCCAACAAGCCGAAGCTGATCATCGCCGGCGGCTCGGCCTATCCGCGCGAGATCGACTTCGCCCGCTTCCGCGCCATCGCCGACGAGGTCGGCGCCTATTTCATGGTCGACATGGCCCACTTCGCCGGTCTGGTCGCGGGCGGGGTCTATCCCAACCCGATGCCGCACGCCCATGTCGTCACCACCACCACCCACAAGACCCTGCGCGGCCCGCGCGGCGGCATGATCCTGACCAACGACGCCGACATCGCCAAGAAGATCAATTCGGCGATCTTCCCCGGCATCCAGGGCGGCCCGCTGATGCATGTCATCGCCGGCAAGGCGGTGGCGTTCGGCGAGGCGCTGACCCCCGAGTTCAAGGCCTATGCCCGTCAGGTGGTCGACAATGCCCGCGCCCTGGCCGACACCCTGGTCAAGCGTGGCCTCGACATCGTCTCGGGCGGCACCGATTCGCACCTGATGCTGGTCGATCTGCGGCCGAAGAAGCTGACCGGCAAGGCGGCCGAGGCCAGCCTGGAGCGGGCCGGCATGACCTGCAACAAGAACGGCATCCCGTTCGACCCGGAAAAGCCGACCGTCACCTCGGGCATCCGGCTCGGCACCCCGGCGGCGACCACCCGTGGCTTCGGCATCGAGGAGTTCCGTCAGGTCGGCGAGCTGATCGGCGACGTGCTTGACGGTCTGGCCGCCAACCCCGACGACAACGGCGCGGCCGAGGCCCGGGCCCGTGCCGCCGTCGCCGATCTGTGCCGCAAGTTCCCGATCTATGGCTGATCGGCGGCCGATCGGGGAAGCGTGATCGAGGGCGGGGGCGGTTGAGGCCGTCCCCGCCTGTTTGTGTACCCGCCCGTCTGCGCGGAGGACCGTATGCGTTGCCCGTTCTGTGGCCACGACGACACCCAGGTCAAGGATTCCCGGCCGACCGAGGATAATTCGGCGATCCGGCGGCGGCGCTGCTGCCCGGCCTGCGGCTCGCGTTTCACCACCTTCGAGCGGGTGCAGATCCGGGATCTGGTGGTGGTCAAGAAGGACGGCGCCCGGGTGCCGTTCGACCGCGACAAGCTGGCCCGCTCGATCCGGGTCGCCCTGCGCAAGCGTCCGGTCGGCGAGGAACAGATCGAGCGGATCGTCAACGGCATCCACCGCCGGCTGGAAAGCCTGGGCGAGAGCGAGATCAGCTCGAAGCTGATCGGCGAGCAGGTGATGGAGGTGCTGCTCGAACTCGACAAGGTCGCCTATGTCCGCTACGCCTCGGTTTACCGCAATTTCCGCGAAGCCAAGGACTTCGAGGATTTCCTGGGGACGATGATTGGACCGGCCGCGCCCTGATCCCGCCGCCGACGCGGCCCACATGCAGGCCGCCCTCGGCCTCGCCCGGCGCGGGCTGGGGCGGGTGTGGCCCAATCCGTCGGTCGGCTGCGTCATCGTCGCCGACGGCCGGGTGGTCGGCCGCGCCCACACCCGGCCGGGCGGCCGCCCCCATGCCGAGACCGAGGCGCTGGCGATGGCCGGCGCCCTGGCTCGCGGCGCCACCGCCTATGTCACCCTGGAACCCTGCGCCCATCACGGCAAGACCCCCCCCTGCGCCGAGGCGCTGATCGCCGCCGGGATCGCCCGGGTGGTGTCGGCGCTGCGCGATCCCGATCCCCGGGTGGCCGGGCGGGGGATCGCCCTGCTGCGTCAGGCCGGGGTGGTGGTCGAGGAAGGGCTGCTCGAGGCCGAGGCGCGCGCGGTCAATGCCGGCTTCCTGGCGCGGATCGAGCTGGGCCGGCCGCTGGTGACGCTGAAGCTGGCCAGCACGCTCGACGGCCGCATCGCCACCCATGGCGGCGAAAGCCGCTGGATCACCGGCGGGGCCGCCCGCGCCGCCGCCCATCGCCTGCGCGCCGAATCCGACGCGGTGATGATCGGCAGCGGCACCGCCCTGATCGACGATCCCGATCTGACCTGCCGCCTGCCCGGGCTGGCCCACCGTTCGCCGGTGCGGGTGGTGGTGGACGGCCGGCTGCGCCTGCCGCTGACCCATCGCCTCGCCGCCACCGCGCGGGCGGTGCCGACCTGGGTGGTGACGCTCGAAGGCGGCGATGCCCAGCGCGCCCGCGCCTTCGCCGCCGCCGGGATCGAATTGTTCGAATGCCCCGCCGCCGCCGACGGCTCGGTCGATCTTGGCGCCGCGCTGGCCGCGCTGGGCCGGGCCGGGCTGACCCGGCTGCTGGTCGAGGGCGGCGCCCGGCTGGCGGCGGCGCTGGTGCGCGACCGGCTGGTCGATCGGCTGGTGTGGTTCCGCGCCCCCCGCCTGATCGGCGGCGACGGGCTGGCGGCGCTGACCGGCTTCGGGGTCGATCATCTGTCCCAGACCCCCCATTTCGAGCGGATCGAGGCGGTGCCGGTCGGTGCCGACCTGATGGAAACCTATTCCCGCATCTGACAGCAAGAAGGACCTGACCAGCCATGTTCACCGGCATCGTCACCGCGCTCGGCGAGGTGCGGCGGGTGGTTCGCGCCCCCGGGCGCGAGACCCGGTTCGAGATCGCCAGCGGCTACGACCCCGCCACGATCGCGATCGGCGCCTCGATCGCCCATAACGGCGTCTGTCTCACCGTGGTCGAGACCGGGCCGGGCTGGCACGCGGTCGAGGCCTCGGCCGAGACCCTCGGCTGCACCACTTTGGGCGGCTGGCAGGAAGGCAGCCCGGTCAATCTCGAACGCGCGCTGCGCCTTGGCGACGAAATGGGCGGCCATCAGGTCTCCGGCCATGTCGACGGGCTGGCCCGGGTCGCGGCGATCCGCCCCGACGGCGAATCCAAGCGGTTCGTGTTCGCGGTGCCCGACACGCTGGCCCGCTTCATCGCCCCCAAGGGGTCGGTGGCGCTGGACGGGGTGTCGCTGACCGTCAACGAGGTCGAGGACGATGCCGAGGGGCATCGCTTCGGCGTCAACATCATCCCCCACACCCAGGCGGTGACCACCTTCGGTCGCTATCGTCCGGGTGACGCGGTGAATCTGGAAATCGACATGCTGGCGCGCTACGTCGCCCGGCTGCTGCAAAAGGACTGACACGGTGGTATCGGCTTATCGGGACTATCTGTCGAGCATCGACGAGATCATCGCGGACGCCCGCGCGGGGCGGCCCTTCATCCTGGTCGATGACGAGGACCGCGAGAACGAAGGCGACCTGATCATTCCGGCCGAGTTCGCCAATGCCGAGACGATCAATTTCATGGTCAAGCATTGTCGCGGGCTGGTCTGTCTGGCGCTGACCCGCGAGCGGGTCGATCAGCTTGGCCTCAAGCTGATGAACTCGGACAACCGCTCGCGGCTGCAAACCGCCTTCACCGTCTCGATCGAGGCGCGCGAGGGGGTCACCACCGGCATTTCCGCCGCCGACCGCGCCCACACCGTCGCCACCGCGATCGATCCGGCCAAGGGCGCCGCCGACATCGTCTCGCCCGGCCACGTCTTCCCGCTGGTGGCGCGCCAGGGCGGCGTGCTGGTGCGGGCCGGCCACACCGAGGCGGCGGTGGACATCTCCCGCCTGGCCGGGCTCAACCCGTCGGGGGTGATCTGCGAGATCATGAACGACGACGGCTCGATGGCGCGGATGCCCGACCTGATCGCCTTCGCCCAGGCGCACGGGTTCAAGGTCAGCACCGTCGCCGACCTGATCTCCTACCGCCGCCGCACCGAGCACACCGTCGAATCCCGCCTCGAAGCCCCGTTCCATTCGAAGTGGGGTGGCGACTGGCGGATGCGGGTCTACGCCAACACCGTCGATTACGCCGAGCACATCGCCCTGGTGAAGGGGACGATCGATGCCGACACCCCGGCGATGGTGCGGGTTCATGCCATCAACGTGCTCGACGACGTGCTGGGCGACCAGGGCTCGGGCAAGGCCGGCGAACTGCACCGGGCGATGGAGCTGATCGGCGATCATGGCTGCGGCGTGGTGGTGCTGGTGCGCGAACCCCGCCCGACCAGCCTGTCGGAGATGGTGCGTGCCCAGCTCGAAGGCCGGCCCTCGGTGTCGGAACTGCGCGATTATGGCGTCGGGGCCCAGATCCTGCTCGATCTCGGGGTGCGGCGGATGATCCTGCTGTCCAACACCCGGCGCTGCATCGTCGGCCTCGACGGCTATGGTCTCGCCGTGGTCGAGCAGCGGCCGATCGACGCCGCCTGACGGCGGGGCTGCCGCCCCGCGCCCCGCTTGGGGCGAGCCCCAAACCCCCTTATTTTCGAAAATAAAGGGGGTCCGGGGCATCGCCCCGGCCGGGTGCGGGCGGGAGCCCGCCAGAACATCTTGACTTCTGGGGCCGAGTCGCGCTCAAGGAGGGGTTTCCCCCGCACGCGCTCCGTACCCCCTAGGGAGACCCTGATGGCCCGTATCCTGATTCTCGAGGCCCGTTTCTACGATCATCTCGCCGATGGCCTGCTGGCCGGCGCTCGCGCCGAGCTGGATTCCGCCGGCCACGCCCACGATCTGGTCACCGTGCCCGGCATCTTCGAACTGCCGGCGGCGCTGGCGTTCCATCTCGCCGCGGCGGAGCGGGGCGGCGCGCCGCGCTATGACGGCTTCATCGTGCTGGGCTGCGCCATTCGCGGTGAGACCGACCATTACCACCACATCGCCACCGAGTGCGAACGCGGCCTGACCGATCTCGCGGTCGGCCACCGCCTCGCGCTGGGCAACGGGGTGCTGACCTGCCATGACGAGGCCCAGGCGCAGAACCGCGCCGATCCGGCCCGGCGCAATTTCGGCGGTCAGGCGGCGCGGGCCTGCCTGCGGATGCTGGCGCTGAAACGCGATCTGGGGCTGGCGCAATGAGCGTCAATCCCTCGGTGGCGCGCCGCAGCGCCGCCCGTCTGGTCGCGGTTCAGGTGCTGTACCAGATGGAGATGACCGGCGCCGACGTCGAGCAGGCCCTGTCCGACGACCGCGACCGCCGCGCCGAGGCGCCCCGCCGTGGCCCGATCGCCGAGCCGGATTCCTCGCTGCTCGGCCGCATCGTGCGCGGCGTCGCCGCCGACCCGACCGCGTTCGACCAGCGGATCGGCGCCGCCCTGACCGGCGACTGGACGGTGGAGCGGCTGGAGGCGGTGCTGCGGGCGATCCTGCGCGGCGGCGCCTGGGAGCTGGAAGCCCGGCCGCAGACCCCGGCGCGGGTGTGCATCTCGGAATGGGTCGATGTCGCCCATGCCTTCTATGCCGGCCCCGAGCCCGGGCTGGTCAACGCCGTGCTCGACCGCATCGGTCAGCAGCTGCGGCCGCAGGAGATGGGCCGGGGCGGCTGAGCCCCGCCTTTTGCCGCGACGGGAACGCGATGGACCAGGACAACGGCCCCGCCGCCGGGGCGGTCGATGAATTCAGCCTGATCGCCGACTTGTTCGCGCCGCTGACCCGGGGCGATCCGGCGGCGCGCGGGCTGTGCGACGACGCCGCCTTCCTGCCGGCGCGGCCGGGCTGGGACACCGTGCTGACGGTCGATGCGATGGTCGCCGGGGTGCATTTCCTCGCCGACGACCCGCCCGACCTGATTGCCCGCAAGCTGCTGCGGGTCAATCTGTCCGACCTCGCCGCCAAGGGGGCGGCGCCGGTGGGCGCGCTGCTCGCCGCCGCCTTTCCCCGCGACGTCACCCCCGACTGGCTGCGCGCCTTCGCCGCCGGGCTGGGGCGGGATCTCGCCGCCTTCGATCTGCCGCTGCTGGGCGGCGACACCGTCGCCACCCCGGGGCCGCTGACCCTGTCGCTGACCGCGCTCGGCCGGGTGCCGGCCGGCCAGGGGCTGGAACGGCGCGGCGCCCGCCCCGGCGACGAGCTGTGGGTGTCGGGCAGCATCGGCGACGGCGCGCTTGGGCTGCGCGCCGCCCGGGGCCAATTGCCGGCGCTGGCGGCGGCGGATGTCGCCTTCCTGGCGGATCGCTACCGCCTGCCGCAGCCAAGGGTGGCGCTGGGGCCGCTTCTGCGCGGGCGCGCCGGGGCGGCGATGGACATCTCCGATGGTTTGGTTCAGGATCTCGGCCATCTTTGCCGCGTTTCCGGCGTCGGCGCGCGGGTGGAGGCGGCACGGGTTCCGCTGTCGCCCCCGGCCCGCCGGGCCCTGGCCGGGGGAATGGTGACGCTGGCCGACCTGCTGTGTGGCGGCGACGATTATGAATTGCTGTTCGCCGCCCCGGCCGGGGCGGTGGCGGCGCTGGCGGCGGCGGGCGATCCGCCGCTGACCCGGATCGGCACCATCGTTGCCGGCGCGGGGGTCAGCGTGGTTGATCAACAGGGCGTGACCCTTCCCCTGACGCGGGGGGGGTGGCGGCATTTTCGCGCCGCGCCGTGACCCCCCGGGTCGGGGGGCAGCGATCCGGGGAGGGATCGAGACGTGATCCGGGTGATTTTCATCGTGGTGTCGCTGCTGCTGCTGCTGGCGGCGGTGGTGGGCGGTCTGTACTACTGGGGGGTCGATCCCCTGGCCAAGCTCGGGCTGGTCAATCCGCCGGTCGAGCGTGACGGCCCGCCGCCGCCGCCACCGGCCTCGCCGCCGGCCTATGTCGATTTCGGCCTGCTGATGGTGCCGGTGATCCAGAACCGCGAGATCCAGCGTCAGGCCGAGATGATCGTCCGGCTTGAGGTCGATTCCCGCAACAAGGAGGTGGTCGCCCGCAACCTGCCCCGGTTGCAGAACGCCTTTCTTGAGGACATGATCACCTTCCTCGGCACCAATGTCCGCCCCGACCAGCCGCTCGACACCGAGGCGATCCGCCGCCGGCTGCTGCTGATCGGCGAGCGCACCCTCGGCCCGGGCTATCTGCGCGACATCATCATCGACAACCCCACCCTCAAATCCTCCACCGGCCGGTAAGGCCCTAAAAACAGCGGAGGTCCGGAGGCGCCAGCCTCCGGGCGGGGCCGGGGCGGCAGCCCCGACCGGGGATCCTTTCGGTGTCAGGGCGTGGTTTCGGCGGTGCGCCGGCACATCGCGGTCAGGGTCTGGCAGATCCCCTGGGCGCCGTTGGGGCCGCAGATCGAGTCCGGCCGGGTGGTCGAGACGTTGAGCCGGCCATATTCCTTGCCCGACACGTCGGTCAGGATCGGCGGGTCGGCGGCGAACGGGTCGCAGGCCGAATAACGGTCGCGCGGGGCGCGGTAGCGGGCGAAATGGCTGTGGTCGGCATAAAGGTTGTCCCAGCCGAACGGCCCATGGCCGTTCCACACCGACGACACCTCGTATTGGCCGCAGGTCAGGCAGCCGAGATAATCGCGATGGAGCGGCCCGGCATAGATCTGCATCCGGGGCTGGGTCAGGGCGCTTTCCTGGGCGCCGGCACCCGACGGCGCCAGCAGCAGCGCCAGCAGGACGGCACGGACCGTCACCCCCGTCCCCATCACCCCGAGATCCGCCGCAGCAGGCCGAGGCCGCGCCGGGCCAGCGCGGCATAGATCTCGACCGCGCGGCGCAGCGGGTCGGTGTCGCGCCGGTAGGGCTGGAGCCGGATCGGCAGATAGGGCGTGAGCTTGTCCACCACCCGCGCCGGCGGCAGGTGGGTGTTGCTCTGCACCACCGCGAACAGCCCGGCGCCGTCGGGGCCGAAATGGCGCGGCGCGTCCCACTGTTCGAGATTGCGCCCGCCCTTGCCGGCATACCACACGCTGTCCTCGACATGGAGGGCGCGGCGGCCGGGCGGCGGCAGGGTGTGATAGCGTTCGATCAGCCCGGCCCGCTCGGCGTTGAGCCAGTAGAGGGTGTATTCGGTCCAGTCGATCATGTAGTGCGACAGCAGCACCCGCTTCCAGTCCTGGTGGTACAGCTCTTCCAGCCGGCACTGGAGGTCGAGCAGCAGCGGGCGGGCCAGGATCGCCGGGGTCCACCAGATCCCGTCGCGGTCGAGATGCGGCTCCTGCTCGAGCAGGCCGGCCGAGGGCCGCCACAGATGCGGCTCGCGCATCCGCGGCTGGGGATAGGTCAGGGCGCGGCCGTCGAGGATCAGGTCGTCGCGGGTGAAGGGCTGCACCGCGAACACGTCGGGGTCGAACACCATGATGAAATCGGTGTCGAGCAGCGCCGGGGCGTTGAGCTTGATGATCTGCTGGCGGTGCCAGGGGCGGATCTGGTGCGGCTGGTTGAACTCGGCGAACACCGCCATCGGCTCGGATTCATCGACCAGCTCGATCGGGAAGTCGCTCCAGGCCCGGACATACTCCCGCGCCGCCGCCATCTCGTCGTGCGGCACCACCACCAGGAAGCGGTCGAAGGTGGCGGGCGGGGTGAAGGCGCGCAGCGACGAGAACAGGATGTCGCAGCGGGCGATGTTGTCGGCGTAATGCCGGCCCCGGGTCTTGACCGGCAGGATCGCGCCGAGCCGGCTCATGTCGGGGCTCCGGCCGGGGCGGCGGGGCGCCGCCGCAGCAGGGCGGCCAGTGCCCGCAGCGCCGGGGGCGGCCGGTGCGGCGGTCCCATCGGCGCGCACAGCACCGGCAGACCGAGCCGGCGCTCGGCCTCCTCCGGGCTGAGGAAGGTCTCGCGCAGGGTCGAGCGCACCATCACCGTCAGCGCCGCCGCCAGCAGCCCGACCAGCAGGCCGATGCCGACGAACAGCAGCGGCGGGTTGCTGCGCCGGGTCGGCGGCTGCGGCGCCTGGATGATGCGGACATTGGTGCTGCTGGCGGTATCGACCTGATTCTGCTCGATCCGCGCCTGCTCCAGCTCGCGGGAGAATTTCTTGAAGCTCTCGACCAGCAGGTCGCGGTCGATCTCCATCCGCCGCAATTGGTTGGCGACCGAGATCAGGGTTTGCAGGGTGGTGGCCGCCTCGGCGCCCTGGCGTTCCAGTTCCTCCTTGCGCGCCCGCTCACCGGCGACGTCGGACGACAGCCGCATCAGCCGGTCCTGCACGGTGTCGTAATAGCTGTTGTGGCCGGTGCGCGAGGCGCTGACCAGATGGGGGGTGCGGCCGGCGATCGCCTCCTTGACGTCCTCGATCTGCTGGTCCATCTGCCGCACGAACGGGGCGCCGTCGAGATAGCGGGCGGCGAGGTCGGCGCGCCGGCTCTGCAATTGCAGCAGGGTCAGGTGCATGGTATCGACCGCGTGCGCCGCCTCGGTGTTGTCGCTGAACAGCTCGATGGTGGCGGGCACCCCGGCCGCCTCGCGGCGCAGGGTTTCGAGGGTGCTGGCATCCTGGGCGAACGAGCTGTCGTTTTCGAGGCCGCGCTGGCGCAGCAGGCTGTGCAGCGCCACCGCGCTGGCGATCTGGGCGTCGATGTTGAGGACGTTGTGGCTGCGCTGGAAGGCGATCAGCTGGGCGTTGGCCTTGTCGAGCTGGGCCCGCACCTTGTCGCGCTGGGCGACCAGGAACTCGACCCGGCCGATCGAGAACACCCCGGCGCGCTGGCGGAAATAGCGCTCGATCAGCTGTTTCAGCACCTCGGCCGCCAGCCGGGGGTCGGAATCGACATAGGACAGGTCGATGACGTTGGCGCCCTCGATCTTTTCGAGATGGAAATGGTCCTCGAAGCGGCGGAAGGCCTTCTCGATCGCCTCGGGATCGGCCGACGGCCCCAGCCGCTCGGCGACGATGGCGCGGTGCAGTTCCGGGCTGGTCAGGATCTGGGTTTCGACATTGACCACCTGGGCCGGGTCGAACGACGGCGCGGCGCGGTTGGTCTGGCGGTCGATCTGCATGTCATAATAGCCGGCATACAGGGTCAGCAGACGGGATTCGGCCCGGTAGGTCGGCGGCACCAGCAGCGCCACCAGCAGGCCCAGCAGCAGGAAGCCCGCCACCACGCTCGTCGCCGTCCAGCGGTAATAGAACAGGGTGTTGAGCAGGTCGCGGGTCGACACCTGCTGCGCGGCGGCGGTGCGGCCGGCGGGGGGCGCTGTTCTGGGCGGAGAGGGCATGACCGGTCCGTGTGCTGTCTTGGGCGACCGCCCCCGGCCCGGTCCCCGGCCGGGGCGATCCGCCGATCCGCGACCGGAGGCCTGGAGCCAATGTGGCCCATGGCGGGGGCGGTGGCAATCCCCGATCGCGGCCGGCGCGACGGCGGGGACGGACGAGGGGAACGGATGGTGGATGAGGCGGTCTGGCGGCTGATCAGCGGTTTCGGCGACAGCGGGGTGATCCTGCCATTGGTATCGGCGGTGGCGCTCTGTCTCGCCTGGGGCGGCGGCGGCCGGATCGCGCTGGCGCTGCTGCTGCCGGTGGCCGGCTGCGGCGGGGGGGTGGCCGGGCTCAAGCTGCTGTTCGGGGCCTGCGGCGGCGCCGTCGCCGGTCTGGCCCAGGCCAGCCCCAGCGGCCATGTGGCGATGAGCCTCGCGGCCTATGGCGGGCTGGCGCTGCTGCTGGCGCGGGGCGAGACGCCGGCCCGCCGGGGCATGGCGGCGGCGGCGGCGGCGCTGCTGGTCGGGCTGATCGCGCTGTCGCGGGTCCGGCTCGGCGCCCATTCGCCGGGCGAGGTGCTGGCCGGGCTCGGCCCCGGCCACGCCG
>NZ_JBHUIY010000018.1:0-78395 GCF_042683125.1 Phaeospirillum tilakii | reverse complement strand
CCGGTCAGGTCGGCGCCCGCGCCCAGCGCATCGCCGCGCTGATCCGGCAGGGGTGACGCAACCGGATCCGAAAACCGCCCCGATCTGTCAACCACGCCGCCCGGCATCCCGCCCGGCGGCTTTTTTGTGCCTGGAGGACACCGCACCATGCCCCGCATCATCATCATGACCATGATCGCCGCCGGCCTGCTTGCCGGCTGCACCGACGCCCAGGTCGCCAAGCTCAAGACCGTCGCCACGGCGGCCTGCAAGGTGGACGCGGTCGCGCAGCCGATCGCCGCGACCGTCGGCACCGACATCGCCAACCTGTCGGGCTATGCCGACGAGGCCGCGCTGGCCGCCGCGATCGATGCCCGGGCCCACACCGCCATCCAGCAGGCCTGCGCCGGCATCGGCGGCACGGTCGCCGGCGAGGTGTCCACCTCGACCACCACCGCGACGGAGTGACCGTCATGTCCCGCCTGTCCCGCTGGCTGGAAGCCCGCCTGTCCGAGCGCTCGACCTGGGTCGGGCTCGGCGGCGCGCTCGCCACCGGCCTCGCCACCGTCGGCAGCTACCTTGATCCGGTCACCGCCAAGATGATCGCCGCCGCGGTGATCGCCGCCGGGGCCGTCGCTGCGGTTATGCCGAGCGGCGGCACGTCCGCAAACCCTCCCCCCGCCGGGCCGTCGGATGGTCCCGCCGACCCGGCCCAACCCTGACAGGAGACCCTGCCATGCCGATGCTGATTCCCAACAACGAACCGCGCCGGATTCCGCTCGCCTTCGCCGCCGCCGATGGCAGCGAAGCCGCGCCGCCCTCCGACCCGACCTTCGCCAGCGCCACCGGCAAGGTCACCTTGGCCTATGCGGATGGCGTGCTGACCATCACCCCGCTCGGCGAGATCGGCACCGACACCATCACCGCCGCCGGTCTCGCCGGCAGCCTCGACGTGACCCTGACCGCCCCGGCCGCCAAGGTCAACTTCGGCGGCCAGGACGCGGCCTGAACGCCCGGGCGCCGCCTGCATAGGCGGCGCCCGCATAGGCTGCTTCGCACGTCCTTATCCGGCGTCCTGTTGTTTAGCACCCCGTCTGTAAGCTGCTGATTTCAAGCGCATGGAACAGACCGTGAAAGGTGCTAAAGACCGTTGAGGCAAAACGGAAAACGTATAATTTACACGCAGGATGTCGGCGGTTCGAACCCGTCACCGCCCACCATGTTTCTCCGCGCGCGCGGCCGTTTCCTGGCATTTCGGCAAGATCATCCCCCCGCCCCCCGGCAGTGGGATCAGATCGATTCCGCCAGGAACACCGCGACGATGCACAAGAAGATCACCAACAGCACCAGCTGTTCGATCAGCCGGACGATTCCCAGGGTGGAATAGTTCATGGCGGCCCTCCTCCCCTCCGATGATTGCTTGCGGTCACAAGGCGATGCTATCGCCCGACTGTGTCGGAAACATGTCCGAGCGGGACGGAGCCGGTAACAAACGGTAGCGGGCGGGACCGGCCCACCGCCAGCCCCGCCCCCCCCATCTCGATCAGCCGTTGATGGTGATCCGCCGCGCGGTCCGCTCCGCCTCCGGCTTCTTGGCGATGGTCAGCGTCAGCACGCCGTTCTGGAAGGTGGCGGCGATCCGCTCGGGATCGATGTCCGGCCCGAGCTGGACCGACCGGCGGAACTGGCCCTGCCACCGCTCGCGGTAGCCCGGCCCCTCGCTTTCGGTCTTCTTCTCGCCCTTGATCACCAGCACCCCGTCCTCCAGGGTGATCTCGATGTCCTTCTGGTCGAGCCCGGGCAGTTCGGCGGTCACCTTGACCTCCGCCCCGGCATCGATCACATCGAGCTGCGGCCAGCCGGCGGCCACCGCCGCCCCGCCCGCCGCCGCCGGCAGGAAATCGTCAAACAGCCGGTCGATCTCCTGTTGCAGGCCAAGCCACGGATTGAACGCCGCCCCGGCCTTCACGCCACGCCCCCGCGACCAGGGGACCAGAGATTTGACGTCCATGGTTTCCCTCCATCGGTTCGGGACCCGATGCGTCCCACTCCGATTCAACTAATGGGAAACAACCCGGCGTCAAGGCCGCGTCGGCAAAAAGTTGGCGGGCTGCCGCCCGCACCCGCTTGGGGCGCAAAGCTCCCCAAACCCCTCCCTTTTTTTGGGGGGTCCTGGATGCGCGGATCAAGTCCGCGCATGACGGAAAGGACGGGGGCCGTCCGTCCCTGATGACCCATTTTCTTGAAAACAAAGGGGGTCCGGGGCATCGCCCCGGCGGGTCGCGGGCAGCGCCCGCGTAACAGGCGGGTCAGACCGCCTCGGCGGTGGAGGGGGACTCGGCGATTTCGTGGGCGAACAGCACGCTGTTCTTGCCCCGGCGTTTGACCGCGTACATCGCCTGATCGGCGCGGGTCAGCAGGGTCTGGCCATCGCCGCCATCCTCGGGGAACAGGGCGACGCCGATCGAGCCGCGCACCTCGGCGCGGTGGCCGTCGAGCAGGAACGGCTGGGCCAGTTGGTCGAGCAGCTTGCGGGCGACCAGGGCCGGCTCGTCGCGGCCACGGATGCCCTGGAGGATCACCACGAACTCGTCACCACCGAGGCGGGCCAGCGTGTCGCTGGCGCGCATACAGCCGGACAGGCGGTCGGCGGCCTGTTGCAGCAATTCGTCGCCGGCGGCGTGGCCGAGGCGGTCATTGACCGCCTTGAAGCCGTCGAGATCGAGGAACATCACCGCGAACGGCTTGCTTTCGCGCCGGGCCTGACCGACCACCTGGCTGAGGCGGTCGAGGAACAGCGAGCGGTTGGGCAGGCCGGTCAGCGGGTCGTAATTGGCCTGACGCCAGATCACCGCCTCGTCTTCCTTGCGGTGGGTGATGTCGGAGAACACCGCGACGTAATGGCTGACCAGCCCGCTCGGCTCGCGGATCACCACCACCGACAGCCACTCGGCGAACAGGTCGCCCGATTTGCGCCGGTTCCAGATCTCGCCCGACCACGAGCCGCGATGCAGCAGGGTTTGCCACATCTCCTGATAGAACTCGGGATCGTGGCGGCCGGATTTCAGCAGGGCCGGGGCGTGGCCCAGCACCTCGTCGCGGTCATATTCGGTGATGCGGGTGAAGGCCGGGTTGACGAAGATGATGGTGTTGGCGGCGTCGGTGATCATCACCGCCTCGTTGAGGGTCTCCAGCACCTTGGCGGCGAGCAGGATCTGTTGTTCCGCCGCCTTGCGCTCGGTGATGTCGTAGATCCAGGCGAGGTTGACCGGCTCGCGCTCGAAATCGGTCGAGCGGATGGTCAGCAGGCTCCAGAACGGCTTGCCGTCGCGGCGGCGGAACTCGACCTCGGCCCCGTCGATGCGGCCGTCGCGGCGCAAATCGGCCAACACGGCGCGGCGCTGGGTCTCGTCGACGTAATTGTCGCGCGCCGGGGCGCCGAGGATCTGCTCCGCCTTCATCCCGACGATCTCGGCGAAGCGGGCATTGACGAAGACGATGCGGCCGTCGCGCCGGCGCGACACCGACACCCCGATCGGGCTTTCCTCCAGGATCCGGCGCAGCCGCTGCTCGCTGTCGCGCAGGGCGCTTTCCGCCTCCCGCCGTTCCGAAAAATCGGCGCGCAGCCGCTCGACCATCGGGTGAAACACCCCGAACGCCGACACCAGCAGCACGCCGAGCGCCACCAGCAGCCCGGCCGCCTGCAACGCCATCATTTCGCGCATCCGCGCCTGACTGACCTGACGGAAACGCTGATCGAGCCCGTCGAACGCCTCCAGCAACGGCCCCTCGGCGGTGTCCGACAGCGCCGCCAGCGCCGGATCGTCGCCGCCGAGGCCGTGACCGCGCCGCTGCACCGTCCGGCCGAGGTCGAGGAAGCGGCCGAGATCGCGGTCAAGCCGCGCCGCCAGCTCCTCGCCGGATTCGCGCCCGGTGGCCGGAGGCAGGCCGCGCACCGCCGCGATCAGGGCGGAGCGGTCGCGTTCGAACGCGTCGAGACTGGTGCCGAGCAGGGTCACCCCGGCGGCCAGATCGGCTTCCGCCTCGGCCGCGGCCACCCGGTTGGCGGCAAAGGCCACCCGCGCCACCAGCGCGCGCTCGCCGCCGACCAGGCTGACCCGTTCGAGTCCGTCCTCGGCGCTCGACAGGCTGTCGGTGACCGCCAGGAACGACAGCAGGGCCAGAATCCCCAGCACCACCAGCACCGCGACATAGCGGATGGTCAGATCCCTGGTGACACGTTCGCCCTGTTCCGCCATGCCCCGCTCGCGCCAGCCCCCCGGTTCGTGCCGCTGCTCCAACCGGTGATAGCACGAATGGCCAGGATCGCGCGAGTGTAACGCTTAAGGAGTGCGGAAGAAGGGGGCGGAGGGCCTGTGGCCCTCCCCGGGGATCGCCAAGGGGCGGGCGCCCCTTGGCCGGCGTCAGCCCCTCCCCTGCCCGCTCAGCCGAGCCGGCCGAGCGCCTCGCGCAGACGCGCCGCCGAGGCCGACCAATCGTCGCGGCGCTCGCGCTGCTCCGCCACCACCTCTTCGGGGGCGCGGGCGATGAAGTCGGCATTGCCGAGCTTCTTGTCGACCTTGGCGATCTCGCCTTCGAGCTTGGCCAGCTCCTTGGCGAGACGGGCGCGTTCGGCGGCGATGTCGATGATGGCGCCGAGCGGCATCACCAGGGTGGCCTCGTCCACCACCATCTGCGCCGCCCCGCTGCGGTGGGCATCAAGCGCGCCGGCCTCGATCGCGGTGATCGAGGCGCAACGGGCCAGCCGCCGCAGCAATTCGCCGTGGGTGACCAGCCAGCCGGCCCGCTCGGGGGCCAGCCCGGCCACCAGCAGTTCGACCTGGGCCGAGGGCGGCACGTTCATTTCCGACCGCACCCCGCGCACGGTCGAGACCACCCGCACCACCCAGTCCATCTCGGCCTCGGCGGCGGGATCGGCCAGCCCGTCGAGCGCCGGCCAGGACTGGAGCATCAGTTCGGCCCCGCCCCGGTCGGCCAGCTGCTGCCACAGTTCCTCGGTGATGAACGGCATCAGCGGATGGAGGATGTGGAGGATCTGATCGAGCACCCAGGCGGCGGTGGCGCGGGTCTCGGCCTGGGCCGCCGCGTCGGCGCCGGCCAGGATCGGCTTGGCGAATTCGAGGTACCAGTCGCAGAAGGTGCCCCAGACGAAATGATACGAGCCCAGCGCCGCCGCGTCGAAGCGATAGCCGGCGAGCGCGGCATCGACCTTGGCGGCGGTCTCGGCGGTCTTGGCGACGATCCAGCGATTGACGGTCTCCTTAACCGCCTTGGGATCGAAGCCCGGCACCACCGCGCACTGGTTCATCTGACAGAAGCGGGCGGCGTTCCACAGCTTGGTGGCGAAGTTGCGGTAGCCCTCGACCCGGCTCTCGGCCAGCTTGACGTCGCGCCCCTGCGCCGCCAGCGCGGCCAGGGTGAAGCGCAGCGCGTCGCAGCCGTATTTTTCGATCAGGTTGAGCGGGTCGATGATGTTGCCCTTCGACTTGCTCATCTTCTGGCCCTTCTCGTCGCGGACCAGGGCATGGATGTAGACGTCGCGGAACGGCACCTCGCCCATGAAATGCAGCCCCATCATCATCATCCGGGCCACCCAGAAGAAGATGATGTCAAAGCCGGTGACCAGCACGTCGCCGGGATAATAGCGGGCCAGTTCCGGGGTCTGGTCGGGCCAGCCCAGGGTCGAGAACGGCCACAGCGCCGAGGAGAACCAGGTGTCGAGCACGTCCGAGTCCCGCACCAGCGCGGTGGCGGCGCCGTAATGGGCGTCGGCCTGGGCCTGGGCCTCGGCCGCGCTCTCGGCGACGAACACCGTGCCGTCGGGGCCGTACCACGCCGGCACCTGATGGCCCCACCAGATCTGGCGCGAGATGCACCAGGGCTGGATGTTGCGCATCCACTCGAAATAGGTGTTTTCCCAATGCTTGGGGACGAAGCGGGTGCGGCCGGATTCGACCGCCTCGATCGCCGGCTTGGCCAGGGTGGCGGCATCGACGAACCACTGGTCGGTCAGCCACGGCTCGATCACCACCCCGGAGCGGTCGCCGTAGGGGACCATGTGGGTGTGCGGCTCGATCCGGTCGAGCAGGCCGAGCGCCTCCATCTCCGCCACCACCTGCTTGCGGGCGTCGTAGCGGTCGAGGCCGCGATAGGCCTCGGGCACCTCGTCATTGGTGCGGGCGTCGCGGTCGAAGATGTTGTAGAGCGGCAGATTGTGGCGCTGGCCGACGGCGAAGTCGTTGAAATCGTGGGCCGGGGTGATCTTGACCGCGCCGGTGCCCTTGGTCGGGTCGGAATAGGAATCCGCCACGATCGGAATCAACCTTCCGACGATCGGCAGGCGGACGAACTTGCCGACCAGAGCGGTGTAACGCTCATCCTCGGGATGGACCGCCACCGCGCTGTCGCCCAGCATGGTCTCGGGCCGGGTGGTGGCGACGGTGATGAAGGTGTCCGCCATCCCCTCGACCGGGTAGCGGAAGTGCCACATGTGGCTCTTGACCTCGCGCTGCTCGACCTCAAGGTCGGAGATCGCGGTGTGCAGCTTGGGGTCCCAGTTGACCAGCCGCTGGGCGCGGTAGATCAGCCCCTCGCGGTAGAGGGTGACGAACACCTTGCGCACCGCCTTGGACAGGCCCTCGTCCATGGTGAAGCGTTCGCGCGGCCAGTCGAGCGAGGCGCCGAGGCGGCGGAGCTGGCGGGTGATGGTGCCGCCGGATTCGCCCTTCCACTGCCACACCCGCTCGATGAAGCGGTCGCGGCCGAGATCGTGGCGGGTGACGCCTTCCGCCTCCAGCTTGCGCTCGACCACCATCTGGGTGGCGATGCCGGCATGGTCGGTGCCGGGCTGCCACAGCGCGTCGCGCCCGGTCATCCGCCGGTGGCGGATCAGGCTGTCCTGGAGGGTGAAGGTCAGGGCATGACCCATGTGCAGGCTGCCGGTGACGTTCGGCGGCGGGATCATGATGGTGTAGGGATCGCGGTCGGAATCGACATGGGCGGCGAACGCCCCGGCCTCCTCCCAGCGTTGGTAATGTTTCGGCTCGACGTCGGCGGGACGGTAGGTCTTGTCCAGCATGGTGCGCAAACTCGGTCTGACGATAGAACGGAAAACGGGCGGCCCGGCGTCCCGGACCGCCCACGGAGCGAAGAGGGGTTCCGGCGGCCCGGGGCTCCGGACCGCGCGGGGATCGGCGGGGGGACCGGTCAGAAATCTTCCGACCGGTTGACCATCCGCTCGATCTCTTTCTTGACGAGGCGCTCGATCATATAGGGCAGGTTCTGGTCGAGCCATTCCTTGAGGATCGGCCGCAGCAATTCGCGCACCAGATCCTCCAGCGTCAGGCTGCTGTTGCCCAGACCGAACGCCTTCTGCCGGACGATCTCGCGGGCGAGGTCGGACAGCAGCGAGGCGCCGCGATCGACGTTGGGCGGCGACAGCAACTGATCGCCCTCGGGATCGCGCGGCGGCGGCGGGGGCGGCGGCGGGGGTGGGGGTGGCGGCGGCGGCGGCGCCACCGGCATCACGATCGCCGGTTCGGGCTCGGGCTCGGGTTCCGGCTCGGGCTCGAACGCATCCATGTCGAACGCCGGCTCGGGCTCGGGTTCGGGTTCCGGCTCGGGCTCCGGTTCCTCCTCCAGCACCATGTCGTCGGTGAGTTCGAGCACGTCCTCGTCCGCCTTGGGCTCCTCGGCGGCGAACATCGCGTCGAAATCATCCTCGACCGCCGGCGCGGGTTCCGGCTCCGGCGGGGGCGGCGGCGGGGGTGGCGGCGGCGGGGGCGGCGGTGGTGGAGGGGGCGGAGGCGGCGGCGGGGGCGGCGGAGGCGGGGGCGCCTTCGGCTTTTCCTCTACCTCATCCTCGGACAAAATCCGGCGGATGGAGGCGAGAATGTCCTCCATCGAGGGTTCCTGCTGGGACTTGTCGTCGCTCATGTCACGGCTGTTCTATGCTGCCTCGCGCCCGATCGGGGCGTTTTCGCACCGATCATGCCGTACAGATGGAAACAAATCATCAAAATCCTGCGGAAAATCCGCATCGGGCGATGGCCCCAGCGCCTATTTTTTCGCCGCTTCGACCTCGTCGCCGGTGCCGATCCATTTGTCGCGCACCGCCTGATAATGGGCGTCGGGGTCGTAACGATCGACCGGCAGGCCGAGGTTTTCGGCGGTCATCTGCCCGACCGCCGCCTTCAGCTGGAACGCGGCGGCGAGCTGGTCGTGCTGGGCGCGGGCGAGGTTGACCCGGGCGTCGAACAGTTCCTGTTCGGCGTTCAGCACGTCGAGCACGGTGCGCGAACCGACCAGCGATTCCTCGCGCACCCCGGCCAGGGCGACCTCGGAGGCGCGGACCTGGGATTCGTAGGAGCGGACCTGGGCCCGGGCGGAATCCAGTCCTTCCCACGCCTTGCTGGTGGCCTCGACCGCGTCGCGGCGGGCCTGATCGGCCTCGGTGCGGCGCTGGCCGGCGGTCTGCTTGGCGGCGCGCAGGCGGGCATAGGTGCCGCCGCCCTCGTAGAGCGGCACCGACAGGTTGAGCAGCACTTCCTTGGCGGTGGTCGAATAGACCTCGTTGGCCGACAGGGTGCCGCTGTCGAGGGTGCGGGTGACGTCGGCCTGAACGCTGACGGTCGGCAGCAATTCGCCGAACACCACGTCAACCGCCTCGCGCGCGGCGTCGGCGCCACGGTCGGCGGCGACCACGCTGGGATTGTCGGCCAGGGCGGCGGCGGTGGCGTCGTCGAGCCGGGCCGGCAGCCCGGCCGGCATCCCCGGCAGCACCAGCCCGTCGGGAGCGGCGCCGACCGCGTTGAGGTAATTGGCGCGCGAGGTCTTGAGGGTGCCCTCGGCGCCGATCCGGTCGGCGACGGCGCGGGCCAGCCGGGCCTCGGCCTGGCTGAGGTCGGTGCGGGTCAGCTCGCCGACCTGGAACCGCTCCTGGGTGGCTTCGAGCTGACGCTTCAGCACCTGCTCGTTGTTGAGCGACAGCGCCAGCACCTGCTCGTCGCGCACCACGTTGAGATAGGCGTTGGTGGCCGACAGCAGCACCGATTGCTCGGTGGCGTGCAGGCGGGCCCGCTCGGCCTGCACGTTGGCCTCGGCCTGGGCGGTGGCGGCGACGGTACGCCCGCCGCTGTAGAGCGGCTGGGTGACGGTCACCGCGCCGGTGCGGGGATTGCGGGTGGCCTCGAACCGGCTCGGCACCATGTTGCTGAAATAGGTGCCGCGCCCGGCCGAGGCGGTGACGGTGACGGTCGGGCGCCAGCCGGCCAGGGCCTGGGGCACGCCTTCGTCGGCGGCGCGGAGCTGGGCCCGCTGCGCCGCCAGGGTCGGGTTGCCGGCATAGGTGGTGGCCAGCACCTGATCGAGCGGCGCCGCCGCCCCCCCGCCGGCCAGTCCGGTCAGTCCGGTCAGGCCGATCAGCAGCGCCAGCGTGGTCTGGCCCCGGTTCGGTCGCATCCGCATCCCCTTCCCTCTCCCTCTGCCGCGCCGCCCCGGCCGGGGCGGCGGCCTTGTCCGGTGGTGTGTAACCCGTGTCGATCGCGTCCCGCGCCGGCGCCTACAGCCGGAATACCGGCCGCGGGCCGAGGCCGGGCAGATAGGCGGTGGCGGCGTCGAACGGCTTTTCCTGGCCGAAGGCGGCGCCGGCCCGCACCACCCGCACCCCGGCGCCGGTGCCGGGCCGGGGCGCCACCACCGCGACCAGCCGTCCATGCTCGGCCAACTGCGCCGGCAGGGCCGGCGGCAGCGCCGCCACCGCGCCGAACAGGAGGATGGCGTCGTAGGGGGCCTGGGCGGGATAGCCGGCGGCGAACTCGCCCTCGACCACCGCGACGTTGTCGACCTCGCGCTCGGCCAGCCGGGCGGCGACGGCGCGGGCGCGCTCGGGGTCGCTTTCGAGCGCGACGACGGTGCTGGCCAGCCGCGACAGCACCGCCGAGGCCCAGCCGGTGGCGTCGCCGATCGCCAGCACCACGTCGTCGGGGCCGATCGCGGCGGCCTGAACCAGCTGGGCCATCACCAGCGGCTGGATCAGCACCCGCCCCTGCCCGAGCGGCAGGTCGGCATCGGCATAAGCGCAGCCGCGCAGGGCCAGCGGCAGGAACGGCTCGCGCGGGGTGGCGGCGAGGGCCTGAAGCAACCGCGGCTGATCGATCCGGTTGGTGCGGATCTGGTTTTCGACCATGTTGAAGCGGGCGGCGGCGAAATCCATGGCGGCGAAGGCTCCTCGGCGGTCTGGGCGGCGGCGGCGGGTGCGGCGGCCGCAGCCCGTTATAGGGCCGGCGGCGGGCGATGACAATCTCCCCCGAAAAAGTGCGAGAAAGACGCTTGACCGACCCCGGATCTGCGTTTATAAGCACCCACCTCACGTCGGCCCCGGCCGAAACGGACCGGTGGCCGGGTGGCAGAGTGGCTATGCAGCGGACTGCAAATCCGCGTACGTCGGTTCAATTCCGGCCTCGGCCTCCACCGCTTCGGGGCGGGCAGATGTGAGAGAGAGTTTCTTGGTTCTTTCCGACCGCTGGGGAGGACCATTGATCCGGAGTAGCTCAGCGGTAGAGCAGCCGGCTGTTAACCGGCTGGTCGGGGGTTCGAATCCCTCCTCCGGAGCCAATCGCGAAGGCCAAGCTTTGAAAAAAGCTTGGCCTTTTCGCTGTTGAGGCGGGCGCCCACGGCTCGGGTTGATCGCCAGAACCGGCGCGATTCCGTTGTTGCGTGATGCCGTGATGCCCGGAGAGCCTCGACGATGCAGAGGACGAAGCTCACCAGGGATGCGAACGCGACCGCGTGACGCTGCCGCGCGCTCTGCCGGCCGCCACCCGTCTCGACCGTGGCGATGACGTGACGGTCACCGTCCGCGACGGCCACAGCGCAAGCGCCCGGGCCGATGATCTCCACCACTAGGCGATGGACGTCGGCCCCGCGCGTTCTCCGCACGCTATCGGCGGACCATGGCCGCCCTGGCGCAGTGACGGAGCCGGTCTCCCGCCGATGATCGAAGCGTTGCTGGCGATGCCCGCCGGCCTGATTGCCGAACAGCCCTTCATGGACCAACAGGGCGTCGGATGAAATGATCGCCGCCGCGATCAGGCGACCATCAGCATATCGCGAAATGTTCCGGCGTCTGAAATCGGAATGATCGTCGTCCCGATATCGCAGAGGCGGCTCAGGTCGTCATCCCTGTAAATCTGACGGCGATCATCGAGCGCGGCAACGCGCTGCCCCGGCCAGTCACGCAGGTCGAAGGACCGGGCGAAGACTTCATTGGCGCGCTGGTGTGCCAAGGCGGGGTTGCTGCTTTCCGCCGGCAGGGTAAAGACCGCCGTCTCCACCCGACGCGCCCTGATCAGAAAGTCCACGGGCACGACGATGCCAGCATGCCCCACCACCTTGATGTTGGTCTGATAGTCCAGACCGGTGTCATCGATCACACTCTCCACCTCTTCGACGAAGCTCCCCTGGGCGGTGATCCGCTGGGTAAAGGCCAGATCGGCGATGCGGATGCAGGCCTGCCCGAGCCGGATGATGCCGGACACCAGATCATCGGGGACAACCTCACACGACAGAGCGCCTTTGGCGTGGGTGATGTCGTAGATTTCGAGGACATCCATCGTCTGCCGCTTCCGGCGCGCGGATTTCAGCGGTCGAATGTCGAGCTGATCCAACCAAAGGAAGGTGTTGCCAAAATCGGTCAGGGTCACAGGGACCACGTCCGCCAGCAGATCGGATCGGTTCGCGATGAACAGGTCCACCGATGAACCATCCGGATAGCGGAACGCCGTGGCGATGCGCACATGCCCCTTCGGCACCGCGTCCACACTCTCGATCAGCGGATTGGCATCCAGGATCGTGGCGGCTGTCGTCATCTCCATCATCGCCCTGTCTCCCTCACATCCCGTCGAGGTCGGGGGGTAGGATCAGCGTGCCCTCATGCGTTATCTGCGCCATCCGACAAAAGGCGTCAAATACCTCCTTCAGCGGCCGTCCGCTCAGTTCGGGGCGATCGACGACATCGCGCTTCAGGTTGTCGCGCGGGCAATCCACCGTGCGGAGCGCGTGTTTATGGCTGCGGCTGGCGGGCCGGTGGGGGCGGCTGTCCACCTCAAGGCGACAGATCGGTCCCACGCCCGGGACCTTGACATTGATGGTCTTTGCCCCGGTCTCGGTGACCAACTGAATGGTCATGCGGGCATCGACGCCATCGGCATTGGCGATGGGGATGTCCTTCGCTTCCCACGCGGCGGAAATGTCGCTGCGCGGGGCAAGCCGGATATCCCCGACAATGCGTTTGCCGGGAAGATCGCGAAGACGCCGGAACTCCGGACCGTCCATATCCACCTCGCCTGCCGCAGTGTCTCGGATTGCTCCCTTGTCGCACAATCGCGACCAAAATGCGCCACGCCTGACGGCATCACAAGCGTAGGGCGTGAGAATCGGCGGCGCGCCCCCCCCCTCACGCGGCGGCCAACCCGCCGGGACGAGACGCTCCCGCCCGCTCAGCCCGGCACCGAGCCGAGCCGAGCGGCGAACACCGGCTTGCCGTCACTGTCGCGCAGGGCCTGGAACCAACGCTGGCCGGGGCCGTCCGTCGTCCCTTCCAGCCGGACCACGTCGCCCAGCCGGCTTTCGCCCAGGAAGGCGATCTCGTAATCGCGCAGGATTTCCGTCTCGTAGGTTTCGGCCGGCAGGGCGTCGAGAATCCAGGCGGCGTAGCAGACATTGTTGACGTGGCCGTTGACGTCGAGATCGCTGAGCCGCGCCGGCACGGTGGCCAGCACCGGCAGATCGGGACGCGGCGCCAGCTTGGCCGGGGCGAGGTCGAGCGCGCCGTCCTCGCGCACCGCCAGCGCGCCCTCGCCCAGGGTCAGCCGCAGCGGCCGGCGGGTGGTGGCGTCGAGCGTCAGCCAGGCTGCGGTGGCCTCGCCCAGCTTGCGCCCGTCCGCCGCCAGGATCTCGTAATCGCGGTTGGCCAGCGGCCCGACCGGCGGCCGCACCCAGGTGCGGATGGCGATGGCATCGCCCCAACGCGGCCATTCGTCGATCACCAGCTTGAACCGGGTCAGCACCCACAGCGTGCCGTGTTCGAGCATCGCCTCGTAGCCGTGGTCGAGATGGCGGGCATGAATCCAGGCGGCGTCCTGGAGGATCTTCAGCAGCCCGACCAGCCCGAGCTGGCGGCGATGGTCGAGCACCAGGGTGTTGACGTCGTAGCTCTGCGTCCAGATCGGCTGTTTCATCGGCTCCGGCCCGGTTGATGGCGCGAGGGGCGGACGATAACGCCCCCGCGCCCGGCTTTGGAGTCGCAAACCGGCATGGCTCACCAGCCCGGACGGGGCGGCGGCGGCGGGCGGTAATAGGCCGGCGGACCATAGTAATAGGCGCGCGGCGGCGGGGCGTAGAACGGACCATGGTAACGGGGCGGCGGCGGCGGGGGCAGGATGCAGCCGGAAAGCAGGGTGGCGGCGCACAGCAGCAGGACGGTTCTGACCATGATCGGTCCCCTTCGGGGAACTAACGTTGCGATGGTCGGCAGTGTCGCGCCGCCGGATGGTTTCTCTGCGGCATGATTGCGGCGAAACCGCGACAGCGCCCCCCGGTTTTCTTCGCGGGCTCCGCCCACGGGACGGAGCCGTGACAGCCGGCGGCGTTCCACGCTATCATCCCCCGATGACCGACCCGATCGACCCCGCCGACGATCCGCTGGCAACCGCCCCGGTCCGCGCGCCCGAGGCGTTCGCGGCGTTGCTGGGGAACGCGCTGGCGACCCTGCCGGCCGAAGGCGCGCCGGCCGCGCCGCCGCCGGCCCCCTCCCCTGCCCCGACCGACCTGCCGCCCGGCCCGGTCGATGCCCTGCTCGGTCACGCCGCGCCGGCCGGGCTCGGCAGCCTGGAGATGCCGGAGCGGCTCGACCTGCTGGCGGCGCTGCTGGCGCGGCCCGAGGACGATTTCATCGCCCAGGACCTGCTGGCCAATTGCTGGCCCGGCCCGGGCGGCGAGACCAGCCGCGCCGCGCTGGCGGTGGCGCTCAACCTCGCCCACCATTTCGCCCGGCCGGAGCGGCTGCCGATGGCCTGTCTCAAGGCCTGGCGGCTGCTCGACCCGGTGACCTTCCGCCCGGCGCTGGTCCACCGCCTCGCCACCCTGTGCGCGCTGGCCCGCCAGAGCGACGCCCCCGGCTCGGTGCTGCTGCCGCTCGATTACGGCGAGATCGAGCTGATCGAATATCTGTACGAGACGCTCGATCCCGGCGACGAGATCGCGGTGCTGGCCGAGGTGATGACCCTCGCCGGCCTGGGCGACCGCCGCCTTGCCCTGATCCGGCGGATGCCGATCCGCGCCCGCCGCCGGCTGGAGGCGGTCGATCCGCCCGAGCGCGCCGCGCTGCGCCCCGGGCTGGTCCGGTCGCGCGCCCTGCTCGACCATCTCGGCGCCACCCTGGCCGACCCGGCCCTGGCCCAGGCCGCCCGCCACGCCACCGGCGATCTCGACCGGCTGATCGCCACCACCGACACCCCGCGCCCGGGGGCGGACGGGCCGGCATGAGCGGCTGGGGCTGCGTCCACCAAATCGACGAAAAATGCGACCGGATGGGCGGACGCCCCTGCGATCCCGGCATGCCGGGTTGCATTCTGGCCGGACGGTTCCGATTTTCCAATCCAGCGAAGAACCGGCCCCGGCCGGCCGAGCCCCCGGCTCCCCCCGGCACGGCGCAAAGCGAGCCCCAACCGCCGCCCACCCGCGAGGATTGATTGACCGGTGACGGCCGGATGGGGTTAAGTCGTCAACCGAAAATTGTCACGGACCAGACGGACGCCAGAATCCGCCGGCCCGATCCAGCCTGTTCAGGGAGGACAATGTCATGACCGAGCCGGAGCGGAACACCCCGCCGCCGCCAGTTTCGGTGGATTCCTTCGCCACCGCGATTCTGCGCAAGATTGATTCCCTCAGCATCGAGGTGGCCGACATCGCCGGGACGATGGATGATCTGACCCGGTTCGTCACCCAGCAGAAGGACCTGTTCGCCCATCTGAAATCGATCGCCCATTCGATGGTCGAGACCATCGGCGCGATCGAGGCCGCCGGGCGCGAGGCCCGCGCCGTCACCGAGCAGGCCGGCCAGCAATCGGGCGAGTCGCTCCAGGCGATCGACCATGCCCTGTCCGGGGTGCGCAATCTGGTCGGCTCGGTCCAGGGGATCGAACAGCGGCTCGAGGGGCTGGAGGACGCGCTCGGCAGCGTCGGGGCGATGTCGCGCAACATCCAGAAGATCGCCCGCCAGACCAACCTGTTGTCGCTCAACGCCACCATCGAGGCGGCGCGGGCCGGCGAGGCCGGCCGGGGCTTCGCGGTGGTGGCCGGCGAGGTCAAGCATCTCGCCCGCCAGACCGCCGAGGTCACCGGCGGGATCGACGACACCGTCCAGCGCCTGTCCGGCTCGGTCACCAAGCTGATCGAAAGCTCCAACACCACCCTCAAGATGGCGGATTCGGTCGGGTCCGGGGTCGGGGTGATCAACCGCGCGGTGGCGATGTTCGGCGAGGCGATCGGCACCGTCGACGGCAAGGTCGGCGACATCGCCCATTCCGCCACCCATTCGCTGTCGCAATGCCAGGGGGTGATCGAGGAGATCGACCGCTTCTTCGAGGGCATCGCGCTGACCAGCGACAGCCTGGAACGGGCCGACCAGCGCATCGCCTCGCTGCTCGGCAATTCCGAGGAACTGATGGGCTACATCGCCGCCGCCGGCTACCGCACCGACGACAGCCCGTTCATCGAGCTGGCCCAGCGCGGCGCCGCCGCCGTCGCCGCCGCGTTCGAGGCCGGCATCGTCGCCGGCCGGGTCGGGTTCGACGACCTGTTCGACGAGGATTACCGCCCGATCGCCGGCACCAACCCGCAACAGGTCACCACCCGCTACCTCGCCTTCGCCGACGAAGTGCTGCCGCCGATCCAGGAACCGATGCTGGAGGCCGATCCCCGCCTCGTGTTCGGCATCGCCACCGACCGCAACGGCTACATCCCGACCCATAATCTGCGGGTGTCGAAGCCGCAGGGGGCCGACCCGGTGTGGAACAACGCGAATTGCCGCAACCGCCGGATCTTCGCCGACCGCACCGGGCTGCGCTGTGGCCGCAACACCCAGCCCTTCCTGCTCCAGACCTACCGGCGCGAGATGGGCGGCGGCACCTTCGTGATGATGAAGGACCTGTCGGCGCCGATCGTGGTGCGCGGGCGGCACTGGGGCGGGTTCCGCATCGGCCTGCGCCTGTCCTGACCCGGCCGGACGGCCGGGACCATCGCCCTGCGGTTTCACCGCCGCCGCGCTGCTGTCCGATCCTGCCTCTGGCCGAATCCGCGCCGAAGACATAGACTAAGGGCGTAGAGCCGGTTCATGCGAAGGAACAGGTTCGGCCCCTCCTGGCGCGGCACGCCGGCGGTGCCGCAACCGGGGTGAGCGAGGATGGCGATGCGCAGCGGGCCGAGGCTGGGATTGCAGATCAGCATCGTGCTGGCGATCGCGGTGGTGGTCAGCGGTCTGACCGCGGCGATCGCGGCCAGCATCTTCCTCGCCGGCAGCGACGCCGCCCGGCTGGAGGCGGAACGGCTGTTCGCCGAGGTCACCGCCCGGCTGGAGGAACGGGTCGGCGATCAGGTCCAGGACCTGCTCGATCTGGTCGGACTGACCGCGGCGCTGCCGGTGATCGCCGACCCGGTGACCGGCCCGCCGCTCGACCACCCGGCGATGCCGGTGCTGCTGCGGGCGCTGGCCCAGAACGAAGCCTATTATTCGGCGGTGATCGGCTTTGCCGACGGCAGCCTGCTCCAGGCGATCGCGGCGCGGGGCGATCCGCGCCTGCTCGGCCCCTACCACGCCCCGCCCGAGACCTGGACCATGCTGCGGGCGATCCTGGCCCCGTCGGGCGAGGCGCGGCGCGAGGTGTGGACCTTCATCGACCGCGCCGGCGCGGTGCTGGCCGGCAGCGAGCGCCACGCCCCGGCCGGGATGGACCCGCGCGAGCGGCCCTGGTACCAGCAGGCGGCATCCGGCGGCGGGCCGAACCTGACCGATCCCTACCTGTTCTCGACCCTGCCCGAACCCGGGATCACCGCCAGCGCGGCCGGGCCGCATCCCGGGGTGGTGTTCGGCATCCACGTCACCCTGCGGCGGGTGGCGGCGTTCGTGGCGGAACAGAGCATCTCGGCCCATGGCGGGATGGTGCTGCTCGACCGACAGCGGCGGGTGGTGGCGCTCAGCCCGACGCTGACCCCGGCCGGGGGCGGGATGGCGCCGCTGGCGCCGCTGGCCGGACTCGACCAGCCGCTGCTGGCGGCGCTGGCGCCGCTGGCGGCCGATGCCCAGGTGGTGCGGCTCGAAGCCGGCGGCACCGAGATGCTGGCCAGCATGACCGACTGGTCCGACCGCAACGGCAAGATGCTGTCGCTCGGGGTGATCGCCCCGTTCAGCGACTTCACCGCCCCGATCAGCGAGATGCAGCGGCGGGTGCTGATCGTCGCCGGGCTGATGCTGGCGGTGATGGTGCCGCTGTCGCTGCTGGCGGCGGGGCGGATCGCCCGCACCGTCACCGCGCTGGCCGATCAGGCGCGGCGGATCGAGGGACAGGATTTCTCCGCCCCGGTCGCCCCGGATTCGGCGATCCGCGAGGTGGCCGACCTGTCCCGCGCCTTTGCCCTGATGACCACCACCCTGGCCCACCGCGACCGCGCCCTGGCCGCCACCCGGACCCGGCTGGAACGGCTGGTCGAACTGGCGCTGGCGCTGGCGGCGGAACGCGACCCGGCCCGGCTGCTGGAGATGGTGCTGGCCGGGGCCAAGGAACTGGCCGGCGCCGACGGCGGCACGGTCTATCGCCGCGACGGCGAGCTGCTGCGGTTCGAGATCATGCGCAACGACAGCCTGGGGATCGAGGTCGGCGGCCCGGGCGAGCCGACCCCGACCCTGGCCCCGGTGCCGCTGGCGCTGTCGGACGGGCGCCCCAACCACGGCAATCTGGTCAGCCACGCCGTGCTGACCCGCCGCACCGTGGCGATCGACGACGCCGCGGCCGACCGCCGCTTCGACCTGTCGGCCACCCGCGCCTTCGACCAGCGCACCGGCTACCGCTCGCGCTCGCTGCTGACGGTGCCGCTGGTGACCCGCGACGGCGAGGCGATCGGCGCGCTGCAACTGATCAACGCCCGCGACGAGAGCGGGGTGGTCGGCTTCGGCACCGAGGTGCAGCGGGTGGTCGAGGCGCTGGCGGCCCAGGCGGCCACCGCCCTCAACAACCACCAGCGGCTGGAGGCACAGGACCGCCTGATCGAGGCGATGGCCCGCACCCTGGCCCGGGCGCTCGACGATCGCGGCGGCGGCGAGCACTGCACCCGGGTGCCGGAACTGGCGATGATGCTGACCGAGGCGGCGGCGCGGACCGAACACGGCCCGCTGGCCGCCTTCACCCTGACCGCCGAGCAATGGCGCGAGGTCCGCATCGGCGCCTGGCTGCATGATTGCGGCAAGATCACCACCCCGGACTTCCTGCTCGACAAGGCGACCCGGCTGGAGACGGTGCACAACCGCATCCACGAGATCCGCACCCGGTTCGAGCTGCTGTGGCGCGATGCCCGCATCGCCCGGCTGGAGGCCGAGGCCGCCGGCACCCCGCCGGCCGAGGCCGAGGCCGCCTTCGCCGCCGAAACCACCCGGCTGCGCGAGGATTTCGCCTTCGTCGCCGCCTGCAACCTCGGCACCACCGAGATGACCGCCGAACGGATCGAGCGGCTGCGCGCCATCGCCGCCCGCACCTGGATGCGCCATTTCGACGACCGGCTCGGGCTGTCGCCGCGCGAGCTGCGCCGGCTGGCGGCGGTGCCGCCGCCGCCGCTGCCGACCCCCGAGCCGCTGCTGGCCGACCGGCCGCATCAGGTGGTGCCGCGCCGCGCCGACGACCTCGCCTTCGGCAGCGAGACCGAGCGGCCGCCCCATCTCTACGATTTCGGCGAGCTGCATTGCCTGTCGGTGCGCCGGGGCACCCTGACCGCCGAGGAACGGGCCAAGGTCAACGAACATGCCGGCCAGACGGTGGCGCTGCTGGAAAGCCTGCCCTTCCCGCCCAGTCTGGCGCGGGTGCCGGAACAGGCCGGCGCCCACCACGAAACCCTGACCGGCAACGGCTATCCCCGCCACCTGTCCGGCCCGGCCCTGTCGGTGCCGGCGCGGATCCTGGCGATCGCCGACCGGTTCGAGATCCTCACCGCCACCGCCGACCCCGACGGCCGGCCACCGCGCCTGTCCCAGGCGGTGCGGGCGCTGGCCGAGGCCAAGCGGCGCGGCGAGATCGATCCCGATCTGTTCGACCTGATGCTGACCGCCGACATCCATCTGCGCTACGCCGAGCGGTTCCTGCCGATCGAGCAGATCGATTCGGTCGAGATCGCTCCGCTGCTGGGGGCGGGGGAAGAAGGGTGACGGCGGGGGGAAGGACACGGGCGCCGCCCGTGAACCCGCCGGGGCGAGGCCCCGGACCCCCTTTGTTTTCGAAAAGGGATCGGTGGCGGGAAGAAAGTTTTCCGCAAACGAGGCATTGACCCCATCCAGCCTTTCGGATAGAAAAGCCGCTCCAGCCACGGCGGCTTAGCCGTCGCCTCGCGGAGGGGTGGGTGAGTGGCTGAAACCAACGGTTTGCTAAACCGTCCTAGGGGGTCAACCCCTAGCGCGGGTTCGAATCCCGCCCCCTCCGCCACCTTCCCTAAGGCCCAATTTTCTTAATGAAAATAGAGACTTAGGGAAGGTGCGCCTCCCTACGCCTCCCCGACCCGTTATGCCGCCCGGTCCATGACCTGCCCTGTCGGGTCAGGTCAGGCCAAGACGGTGACGCTCAAACGCCGCGCGGGCTTACCGGCCGGCCTTTGCCATGATCCGCACGGGCGGGCCAATCCTCATCTCCCCGCAAACAGTCCATCCAATCTATCGAGTTTAACAAAAAATGAGTTGGCGCCGCAACTCATGGCGGTAAATCTTGGTTGCCTATACCAAAGTCATTGCTGCTATTGCGAAGTTAGATTTCATAATTACAACCATTGACTCTAACTCTCGGCACGATGATAACCATCAGTGGTGTGATCTTAAGCCATCACACCACCAAACCCGAACCGGGTCGTGCCAAACCAAGGAGAGTTGCAGATGAAGATCGAAAAGATCGACGAAAAGTCCATCAAGATCACCGCCCCCGAGGGCACCAAGATCGGGGAACACCTGACCCCCGAGCAGTTGCTGGCCGATCTGGTCAAGTACGTCGCCTCGCCGAAGAGCGGCAAGGTCGCGCCCCGCTGCGCCGTCTGCATCGCGGACTGACCGGGGCCGGGCCGGCAAGCAGACCAGCCGGCGGTTTCAGGGGGGGACCGGCGCGTCGCATCCCGTCGCGCCGGGACCTTCCGCCCATCGACCGGGCAAGCGGGTCGCGTCATCGCGGCAAAGGGGACGAGATGGGGATCAGGCTGTCGCGCTACACTCTCGAGATTCCCGACGGCAACGGCGTCTATCTCTTCAATACCTATCGCGGGACGTCGGTCCTGCTTTCCGTCGAGCAGCTTCAGTTGATCAAGCAGATCGTCGGCCGGACCGGCAGCGACGCCGGCGATCCCGGCCCATGGTCGGCCGTGATCGGCTTCCTGGCGGAAAACGGTTTCGTGGTCCCGGCCGAGATCGACGAACTGGCCCTGGCCATCGCCAAATACGACCGCACCATCGCCGACACCGCGGCGGTGTCGCTGGTGATCGCGCCCAGCCTGCGCTGCAACATGAATTGCTATTACTGCTACGAGGGCAAGGACAGCGACAGCGCGCTGGGCGCGCACGACCTCGAATCCCTGCTGGCCTTCATCACCTCCCGCCTGACGGAGGGCGGCAGCCTGGGCATCACCTGGTTCGGCGGCGAACCGCTGCTGTCCAAATCCTTCATCGTCGCGGCCGCGAACCGGCTGCGCGAGATCTGTCACCGGATGGGGGTGACCTTCGCCTTCCGCATGGTCTCGAACTTCTATCTGCTCGACGAGAAGACGGCGGAGGAACTGGCCGCCTGCGGCATCACCTCGGTCCAGGTGACGTTCGACGGCAGCCGGGACGAGCATGACCGGGTCCGCCGCGCCAGCCAGGACGGGCAACCGCCGGCCGACTCGTTCGATCGCATCCTCGCCAACATCGCCGCCGCCGGCAAACATCTGCGCATCCTCGCGCGGGTCAACGTCAGCCAGCTCAACATCGATCGGGTGCCGACACTCCTGGCGCAGCTTGACGCGGCGGGGCTGCAGGATTGCCTGTCCGGCCTCTATTTCTACCCGGTCTTCAATTACAAGGCCTCGGATTCGGCCGCGAACTACCTGCCCAGGGCGAACCTCCACTTCTCGATGGAGGATTTCGCCCGCCGGGAACGCGCCTTGATCGACCTGGCCCGCGCGCACGGCTTCCCCCCCTTCACCCCGCTGATTTTCGAGGTCGGCTATCTGGGATGCTACGCGTCGGTCGCCAACGGCTTCGTCATCGACCACCGGGGCACCATCCTCAAGTGCGACCACGAATTGGGCGCCGGAGGCAGCGGACGCACCAGCATCCGCGACTTCTCGCGGATCGACGACGATCCGGACCTGTCCAAGTGGGGGGCCCAGCGGCCCGAAAGCAATCCCTCCTGCCGCGACTGCCCGTTTCTTCCGCTGTGCTACGCCCATTGTCCGCACAGCAATCTGGTGCTGACGGAGCAGGGCCCGAGATGCCCGAGCTACAAATACAATTGGCGGGATGTTTTCCCGATCTACCTGCGGGAGCGCCTCGGCGCGGAGGGCTGATGCCGGCCGCCCGGCGTGGGGGCGTCACCGTCTCGGCCGGTGCGGCCCCAACCCATCCCTTCATGCGCCGGGCAGGATGAGGAGCGTCGATCATGGAGAACCGAGTCCCACTCAACGGCAGCGAACCGCCCTCCCCTCCCGGCGCGGTCAGGATCGGCCCGGCGCCGGCCGACGAGCGGATCCGGCTCAACGTCTATGTGCGGCGTCCCGAGCCGGTGGGCGGGGCGCTCCCGGCCGACCGGTTCGCCTTTGCCGCCGTGGCCTGCCCCCCGCATCTGCGGCGGGAGGACTTTGCCCGCACCCATGCCGCCCCGCCGGCGAGCCTCGACCGGGTCGCCGCCTTTGCCCGGGACAACGGGCTCGCGGTGGACAAAATCGATGCCGGCAAGTGTCTGGTCACGCTGTCCGGCCCGGTCGCGGCGGTCAACCGGGCGTTCGGCGTCGAACTCACCCTGTTCGAGCGGCAGGGGGTGCGCTTCCGCAGCCATGTCGGCGCGGTGCAAATCCCCCGCGAGCTGACGGAGGTGATCACCGTGGTGATGGGGCTGGACAGCCACCCGATCGCCCGGCGGCAGGCCAGTCCGCGCCCCTCGGCCGACGCCGCGACGCCGCAGCCCGGGAGCCTCGCTTTGTACACCGCCCCCGAGCTGGCCCGGATTTACGACTTCCCCGCCGGCCAGGGCGAGGGCCGCTGCCTGGGCCTGATCCAGGGGGGAGCGGGCTTCCTGCAATCCGACCTCGACAGCTATTTCGCCGCGCTCGACCTCCCCCCGCCCCGGATCCTGGTGGTCGGCCCCAACAATCCCGGCACCATCGACAACCCGACCAAGGGCTACGGGGAAGTAGTGATGGACATCGAGGTCGCCGCCGCGATCGTCCCCAAGGCCACCACGGTGGTCTATTTCGCCACCGACGACACCCAATTGGGCTTCATGGAGGTCATCCAGGAAGCGATCCACGACAGCGTCAACCAGCCCGAGGTCCTCTCGATCAGTTGGGGCGAGCCGGAAACCGCCTGGTCCCAGGCGGCGGCCGACCAGATGCGACGGATCATCGCCGACGCCGCCCAGCTGGGCGTGACCGTCTGCGTCGCCTCGGGCGACGAAGGCGCCTCCGATGGCGCGCCAGACGGCAGGCTGGTGGCCGATTTCCCCGGATCGGTCCCGGAAGTGTTGTGCTGCGGCGGGACCCAGCTGGTCGCCCGGAACGGCCGGATCGAGCGCGAGACCGTCTGGAACAGCCCCTGCTGGTCTCTGGCGACCGGGGGCGGGGTCAGCGCCCGGTTCCCGATCCCGCCCTATCAGACCAGGGCCGGCATCGCGCCCGAACCGCCGCCCCCGCCCGGAACGCTGCCCCCGGGCTTCACCGGACGCGGCGTCCCCGATGTCGCGGCCAATGCCGATCCGCTCACCGGCTACCGCCTCTACATCCTCGGCGCCTGGCATGTCAGCGGCGGGACCAGCGCCGCCGCCCCGCTGTGGGCGGGCCTCGTCACCCGCCTCAATCAGGCGCTGGGCCAGCCGGTCGGCTTCCTCAACCCGTTCCTCTACGGCCTGCTGGGCACGCCGGACCAGGACGCCTGCCGCGACATCACCGAGGGCGACAACAATTACTACCGCGCCACCCCCGGTTGGGACGCCTGTACCGGGCTGGGAAGCCCGAACGGCACCGCTCTGCTGAAGGCCATGGCGGCGCGGCTGCGGCCAGCCGCCGCGATCGACCACGACCAAGAACAAAGGATCCCCGATGCACGGTGACACCGATAGCGCGGTCTTGCTGATCGTTCCCCCGTTCTATGCTTACGGCCATCCCAGCCTCGGCACGGCGGTGCTGAAGAGCGCCCTGAAGAAGAAGGGGATTTCCTCGGCGGTTCTTTATGCCAACGCGCTGTACGCCCGCCGGATCGGGGTGGAATTCTATCGTGACATCATGGCCGTGGTGTCGCCGGACGAGCTGTATCAGGAGCAGATCTTCTCGCCCAGCGCCCATGGCGTGGCGCCCGCCCCGGCCCCGGCCCCGGCCGCCCCGCGCGGCGAATCCTTCTACACCCGCTACTACGAATTGTTCGCCAACAAGCGGACCAGCCTGTCGGACCAGGAACTGGCCAGGGCGCGGGACGCCATCCCGGGCTTCCTCGCCGCCGTGGTCGAGGAGGTGCGCCGGGTCCGGCCCCGGATCGTCGGGCTGAGCAGCCTCTATTCCCAGGTCAACGCCTCGCTGGCGATCGCCCGGGCCGTCAAGCAGGCGTTGCCGGAGGTGACCGTGGTGATCGGCGGCACCAATTGCTACGGCGAGATGGGCCGGGAACTGGCACGGTTCGCCCATGTCGATTACCTGTTCGACGGCGAGGCCGACCTGACCTTTCCCGCCTTTTGCGAAAACCGGCTGGCCGGCGGCGAACCGCCCGCCGACAGGCTGATCCGCTGCGCCCCGGTCGAGTCCCTGGAAGATCAGGACCTCCCCGACTATGACGACTTCCTGGCGCAATACCCTCCCGACGAGCGCAAGGACATCTTCCTCTATCTGGAAACCTCGCGCGGCTGCTGGTGGGGGGTGAAGAACCGCTGCCAGTTCTGCGGCATCAGCTATGAGGGCATGTCCTTCCGCACCATGTCGCCCCGCAAGGCGGCGGCGCAGCTGTGCGCGATGCGCCGGCGTTATCCCGAATACAAGCTGTATTACGCCTGCGATTCGGTCTTCCCCGACGAATTTTTCGACGAATTCTTCGACGGGCTGACCGAGGGCGGATTTGACGGCAGCCTGTTCTATCAGATCAAGCCGATGTTCGACATCGACCGGCTCCGGAAGATGAAGGCGCACGGGGTCGACATGCTGGGGCCGGGCATCGAATCGCTGTCCACCCGCCATCTGAAGATGATGAAAAAGGGCACCACCGCCGCGACCAACATCGCCGTGCTGAGGAATTGCAAGGAACTCGGCATCGAGGCGAAATGGAACCATCTGGTCGCCCTGCCCAACGACGCGGCGGAGGATTACGACGAGATCTCCGACCGCCTGCCGCTGCTCCAGCACCTGGACCCGCCGATCATCACCCCGATCTACCTCCAGCGCTACAGCCCCTATTTCGATCGCCACGACGAGCACGGCATCACCGGCCTCCGGCCGATGGGCGGCTACGGCAAGTCGTTTCCCGGCGACATCGACCTGATGAAGCTGGCCTACAATTTCGATGGCGAGATGAACTCGGACGTCCGCAGCCACCCGGAGATCCTGGCCCGCTTCATGCTGGAGATCGGCAAATGGTACGACCGCTGGAGCGCGAATCCGGCCGAGCTGGTGGTCTTCCGGGAGGGGAAACGGCTGCTGGTCCGCGACACGCGCGACTGCGCCGTCGAGGAAGTCACCGAGATCGACGCGGCGGAGATGGAACAGCTCCGGGCCTGCCGCAGCTTCCGGCCGAGGACCCTGGTGGACGGCGACATGTCCGGGCTGGTCAAACGCGGTTTCGTCGCGGAAATCGACGGCGGCTTCCTGACCCTGGTCTGCGGTACCGGCGCCCTCGCCGAGCCGGCCGGCCGCTAACCCGGATCGGTCCCCGGGCCCCGCGTGCGGAGAGGCCCCCAGCCGCATGGCGGGAGGGGCCCCTCCGGGCCGCCTCCCGCCCTTTCCTCACAAAAGCGCCTCCGGCGCCGGCAGATCGGCGGCACGCCAGACCGCCCCCGACGCGCGCTCGTACAGCGGCACCGCCCCGGCCAGCAGATCGGGCATGGGCTGGAACGCCTCGAACACCTTGTTGAAGGGGATCGCGCCACAGCCGGGCGTCTCGCAGTCCCGCTTGCCTTTGGGGCATTGGGTGAACGCGCACAGCCGCCCGAGATAGCGGTCGCTGCCCGGCTCGAACAGGAACGTGTCCACCTCGTGGTTGGCCACCGAGATCCCGGTTCCGCTCTCGTAGGCCCGCCGCAGGGCCAGATCGCGGGCCCGGCGCAGTTGGCCGAGACACTCCTGATGATCAAGCCAGACGGCAAGATCCAGGTCGGTGCATTCATGCCACAGCTCGACCCCCTGACGGCGGAAGGGCTGAAAGCGCGGCACCTCCTTCCATAACGGCTTGGCCACCGAACCGATCAGGGCGATGGCCGAGACCTCGGGCAACCGGCACCATGCCTCGGCCACCACGTCGGCGGCGAGACGAAAATGAAGCTGGCGGTTGATCAGGAACGCGTTCTGCCGCTCGATCTCGGCACGCCGAATGCTCATTTTCCCTGCGGCTACCCTGAATTGTCGGTTGGCTTGATCGCTCAATCTAAAGACGAGCGACGTGGCAAGGGAACCGGAGGTCCCGCCGCCGTTGCCGTCCTCCCTTCCGTGCCCTCAATACTGGCTCGGCCAGAGCACGGGCTCGACATGAGTGTCCTTGCGGGCGAACGTGTTGACAAAGTAGTCGCCGCCGCGCTCGCCCAGCATCAGCGCCTCGTGCGAACTGGCGGGGAAGCCCCCCCACAGCATTAGCCCGCTGCTGGTGTTTTGCAGCGTCCAGGCGTTCAGCAGGGTGAAGCCGTTCTTCTCGTAGAATTTTTCATAGAAGACCGGACTGAAATTGTAGAACCCGTGATTCATCGAAAAAAGAGGATTGCCCTGAGAGAGGATGCCCCCGACTCGGACACACAAGGACATGTTGGCCATCACCTGGGCGATATTGAAGCAATGCTCGGCGGTGCCGCCATCGATCACGGCGTCGAACGCCTGATGAAATTCCGGGTCGATCGGTTGGTTCAGATCGATTTTCAGGGCCTGCGGGGCGGGATCGAAATAGTCGATGAAGGTCGTCTCGAAGCCAAACAGGGAATAGAATGACACCGGATCGAATTTCACGAACCGCTTGCCCTGGGCATCGGCCAGAATGGTGAACACGGCATCGCCGTTGACGACAATCCGGCTCTGTATCCTCGCCAGAGACTCTTCCGAAAGGATGATGTCGGTATAGCCAAGAGCGAGGAGCTTGACCCCGGTGTTCTTGCCGAGAAATTTGCGAATTTCTTCAAATATGATGATCGAGATGTCCAGATTGGCATCCGTTATCATTCCGGCAACCTTTCAGAGATCGAATCGAAAAGAGTGAGCGACATCAAAGGGGCGCGATGACGTTTTGCGGGAAGACAAAACAGAGAGATCGAAGCTCTTAACCGAAACCGATGGTCATGAGTATCAGCGGACGAGCCGCCGCCATGCAAGGGAATAGCCCGCCGCACCGCGTCGCCGGCGGATTCCGCCATCAGAATCCGGCGGCCAAGTTGAGCTTCGCCCACCCCACCAGACGCATCAGCACAGGTTGTTGGAGACGAAACGGGCCATTCCGATCGTGATCTTGGCTCGGTACAGCGCCAGAAACACAACGGCCTTAAAAGCGCCAACAAAACTACGTTTGGACGTATTTTCTTTAGCAGACCAAGGTGCAAGCGACAATCAGGAATGCACGGTGTATGTCAGGGCGCCGCTCGTAGTGAATGGCAAGACGGCGGAATTCAGAGAGCCATGACAGTGTGCGCTCGACAACCCAGCGATGGCGCCCCAGGTGATCATTGCGTTCAACGCCTTGGCGGGCGATGCGGTCCTTGATGCTGCAATGAAGACACCACCCGGCGAAGTGCATTCATGCCGAATTTACACGCCAATCAATTCTGCCAGAGCCTCGGACTGGTCCCGGTTCACCGTCGAGACATAAGCGATGATGGCACGGGACCTGGGGCCGTCCCCGGCTTCAAGGACTGCGGCTTCAAATTCCCGCATCCTGTGGTCTGTCACAGCCATCCGGCCTGTGCCAGCCTCAATGTTGAACGCGGACACCTCTGGCCCAGCTCGCTGGACCTTGGTGGCGTTGAGGGGGAAGCCCACCTCGCTGCCCACCCGTCCAATCAACTCCAAAGCTTCCTCAAGCTCGGCCCTGTCGTCACCGGACAGGATCACGTCATCAACGTAGACGGACAGTTTGATCCCCTTGCCCATCAATTCCCGGAAGGCAAGCCCTAGCTTGCTCTTGTCCAGGCAGATGGTGGCGAGGTAGGGGGACTCAACGAAGCCGAAGGGCAGGAAGTAGCGCCCCTTGTCGGCAACGGTCGCATTCACTGCGTACTCGTATGCGTCACTGTACCGGACCCCGATCCGCTTCAATGCTCGGACCACCTTGTTTCGGGTGACGTGCCAAAAGAACCGCTCCAGGTCTGCCCTGGCGAAGTATTGGCTTTTCAGGTGGATCTTGATGGCGGCGACGTGCCCACCATCCTGGTAATGGAAGTAATGCCCAGGTGGCTTCCAACGCCTCAGACACCATTGAATTAATTTTTGCCCATTATCCCGGCATTTGCCTTCCTGGACGTAGACAAACTTGCCGTTACCGAGCTGAAATTTCTGGGTGTAATTCAGAACACTCAACGGGGCGTCTCAAGTAGTTAGCGATCACGGTCACGAGCATAGCGATCCAGTAGGCCAGCTGTATTATAGCAGTAGCCACCTTGATCAACTCGTGAACCGGACCGAGATGATTGTTTTTCTGCATCTCGGTTCTCCTCACAGCTAATCCCTAGCAGGCCAGTACCCCGCCATAGCGGGATACCGTGACCACAACCAGGACGCCCCCATGAGCATGGAAAGCCAACAATCAGGGTGACCAGCAAGCGGACATCCTGGCATCGGAAATTCCGACACCACGGAGGACCGCCATCGCGGGAGCCTCATGCTAGGGAGGTACGACTATAGGTGTTGAGCATCCCGTAGGTCAATCCACCAGACCGAACAAGCTGGGTTGGTCCAGCCACCATTACCACAACCAAGGCTGCCGAAACACAGGACCTCTTCCGTGCAGAGGAAGCGGAGCCGAAGCTAAAAGTTATATTCTCCTGGCGAGGTTCTCTTTACGAGATTGAGGCGAAGAGACAACGGGCACATGCCTTCTACCTGGAGGAACGGGAGGCCCGCGATACGGCCCTTCGCTTCCTCCGTCGTCGCTGATGCCATGACCATGTTGCCCCCCGCTGGATCGCACCTCTAGCGGGGGCTGAGGTGGGACGGATAGGCAGGGCGTTCAGAGCAACGGTGAAGAGAGTTTCTTGATCCAGCTTCCACATTTGGCAACGTATTTTTCTGCATACAGAAGGCTCCGCAGAATGAACATGCCCCCAGATCAGAAAGGTATCAAATCGTCCTCAGTCTCAAATAACTGCGAAATCTTACGACCCTCTATCCTGAATTTCTTGCCTGTGGCTCGTTCGAGAAAATGCCGCAATCGTTCGTACTTGCTGGTGAGATATACGGCATTATGAAGCTGATCATTGCCTCGGAAACCCTCGATGATTTGCCGGAGTTCATCATCCGAGAGGCGGTCCACAACACCCGCCATACGGTCGAACCTATTCTTCGCCTCGGTGAAATCGGGGGCTGCTACAAAGGCCGTTAAGAGCGCCCCTTGAAGCCGCTCCCTGTTTCCAAGCCTTTCCGCAAGGACCTTGTATACCTCCGCAGCAGTGTAATCGGGGTCACTGAGACGCCCCTTCACGGCCTGGACATCGCCGATAAACCCCTTGGGGTCTTCGGTCGCCATCTTTAGCGAAATGACGGGCACGTTCCGCCCAAGGGCGTAGCCAACCTCCTGGTTGGTCCAGATGCTGTCGTGAAAGCCTTCGGTAAGGAAAGCGACCATCACCTCCATCGTCTCCAACCCCTTCAATATCTCGCTCCGCCAAGTGGTCATGGGCTGGATGGTGTCGTGAGCTACGAACGAGGAAATGCCGTAGTTGGCCAAGGCCTCCCCCAGTGCTTTGGCCTCTACTTTGTGAATGTCCCTGTGGCTGATGAAGAGCCGGATTTGGCCAGTCTGCCAGATCGAGAGAGAGTTTGGGTCAATGTTCGGGCGGCCTCCAAGCGGAACGGCCTGACGGGCCTCTGGGTCTGCCTCATCGTCCACCTCTATCATGACGGCCCTGTAGAACTCGTTTTGATAGGCTTGCGAACAAGCGTTCAGGTCCTCGCGTAACTTGTCGCAGAGTGCTTGCTGCTCCCGTGCTCTGATCTTTCCCAAGACATGCTCTGGCAGGAAAATCCTGACATCATGTCCGTAGGTTCCGCCGTTCCAATTGTCGTAATCAGTTTCTGGGACCACGAAGACGCGGCTGAAGTCGATGATTTCAACCAACAGCGCATTCCCCTCCGCGACATACTCGGCGCGAAGTCGGCGTAGAAAGGCTTGCGTCTTCGGAGGGAGGGCGAAGGTGTTCACGTCGGCACCTGGAGTTAGTGGCACTCAAGATGCTACAGCCAACTCGCGCATACGCAAAGACGGCCACTCAAGACCGCAACAGCTATCTGGCCTTCTCGATTGAATGGGGCGTCATCAGGACGCCGTAATCATGGCTGCCGGGGAAAGTCGTGTGGGGGAAACGTGTGGGGATCGGCAGATTGATCTTCGACTAACGGCTTGAAATCGTTGATATTTTCAGGCTCTAGAAAAGCTGGCGGAGGGAGAGGGATTCGAACCCTCGATACGGCTCAACACCGTATACACACTTTCCAGGCGTGCGCCTTCAACCACTCGGCCACCCCTCCGCGGCGTGACGGGGACAGGCCCCGGCTCACGGCGAGGGGGGAAGCTACACGAGAGGATGCGGCCATGCAAGCCCGGAAATCCATCCTCCCGCCGCCGCCAAAACCGGTCACGCCAACGGCGTCTGCGGCGGGTCGCCCGGCTGCACCAGATGCAGCCGCGCCCCCGACAGGCCCTGCCCCAGGTCGTCCCGCAACACCTGCTGGCCGTCGTAATGGCCGCCGTTCTGGCGGCGGAACGGAATCGGCGGATCGCGGAACAGCCCCTCCAGCCGTGCCCGGTAGCGGGCCGCGACCTCCGGCCAGTGTTCGCGGCTCAGCCGGTCGGCCTGGAACAGCGTGAACGGCTCCAGCACGGCGAGGCCGGGATAGAACAACGTCCCGTGTTGCAGCGGCCACAGCACGTCCTCCAGCGCGCCATTGACGCCGCGCCCGGAATAATGCGGCGCGCGGCCGCCGATGGTGACCGAAACCAGGGCCCGGCGGCCGCGCAGGCTGCCCTCGCCATAGCGGTCCCCCCAGCGCTCGCCGTCATGGACCCCGACCCCATAGGCGAAGCCGCAGGCGAACACCCGGTCGAACCAGCCCTTGAGGATCGCCGGCATCGAAAACCACCACAGCGGAAATTGCAGGATCACCGCGTCGGCCCACAGCAGCTTGCGCTGTTCGGCCACGACGTCGGCGGCCTGGGTGCCATCGGCAAAGGCGTGTTTCGATTCACGCGGATAATGCAGCCGGCCCGGTTCGACCGGGGCGCGGAAATCGGCGGAATCGGCCACCGCCTTCCACCCCATCGCGTACAGGTCGGACAGTTCGACCCGATGACCGAGATCGGTCAGGGTGGCGACGGCAAGGTCCTTGAGCGCGCCGTTGAGCGATTGCGGCTCGGGATGAGCGTAGACCAGAAAGACATTCACGGCCGTTTCTCCTGCGAAGGCGGGCGGCACGCCCGGCTGTCCCGATCCTGGCCCCGGCGCCGGCCATGGTTGAAATCGTCATTTCCCTGTGCTGCCATAAATCCCATGGATAGCCGGATCGACCTCAACCTGCTGGTGGCGCTGGAAGCCCTGCTGGCCGAGCGCAACGTCACCCGGGCCGCCCGCCGGCTGCATCTCAGCCAGCCGGCGCTGTCGGCGCAACTGGCGCGGCTGCGGGGGATGTTCGGCGATCCGCTGCTGCTGCCGACCGCGCGGGGGATGGTGCCGACCCGGCGGGCGCTGGAGTTGGAGGAGCCGTTGCGGCGGGCGCTGGAGGGGGTGCGGGGCGTCGTCGCGGCGGGCGCTTCGTTCGACCCGGCGGCGGCGCGGCTGACGGTGTCGATCGCCGGCAGCGATTACAGCCAGGTGGCGCTGCTGCTGCCGCTGCTCCGCGCCCTGGCGGTCGAGGCGCCGGGGATCACCCTGGCCTGGCGCACCCTCGACGCCGCCGCGCTGATGGCGCAGATGGAACGGGGCGAGATCGATCTGGCGCTGATGACGCCCGAAACCGCGCCGGAGCGGCTGCGGATCCGCCCGCTGTGCCAGGAACGTTATGTCGCCATCCTGCGGCGCGACCATCCGCTGGCGGCGGAGGGGCTCGACCTCGACCGCTATTGCGCCCTCGACCATGTGATGGTGTCACCCCAGGGCGGCGGCTTGGTCGGCCCGGCCGACGCCGCCCTCGCCGCCCATGGCCGCCGCCGCCGGGTCGCGCTGTCGGCGCCGGGCTTCCTGGTGGTGCCCGAGATCATCGCCGCCTCGGACATGGTGGCGCTGGTGCCGGAACGGATCGCCCGGCTCCAGGCCGGCCGGCTGGCCCTGTTCGAGCCGCCGGTGCCGGTGCCCGGCTTCACCATCGCCATGGTCTGGCACGACCGGGGCGACGCCCATCCGGCCCTGCGCTGGCTGCGGGCCCGGCTGCGGGCGCAGACCGACGCCCCCTGACCGCGCCCGGCCGAGGGCGGCATCAGGGCGCCGCCGCGCGGTTCCGATCGGCCTGATGATCGATCACGCCGCCAAGACGGATCTCGAAGCCGTATTTCCCGACCAGGTCCATCACCATCCCGGACAGGGCGCGGCGATGGTCGGCCTGTCGCGCCGTCCGGTACACCGCCCGCACCTCGGGCTCGGTCCGCGCCAGCAGCGGCTGAAGACGCTGCTGAATATGGGGCGAGGTGTTGAGATGCTCGACGAACAGCGCGCGGGTGCCGGTGTCGCGGATACGACGAAACAACTCGTCGAGCAGATCGCGGCGATGGCGGTAATGCGGCAGCAGCGGCCCGACGAAGGCGTAGGTCGGGATCCCGGCGGCATTCAGTTCGGCCAGGGTCCGCAGCCGGTCGGCGGCGGAAGGGGCCTGAACCTCCAGGAAGCGGCCGATCGCGTCGTCGGTCGCGGTGATCGTCACCCCCACTTCCTTGCGCGCCAGCGCGGCGATGACATCGAGGTCGCGCAGGACCAGCGGGCTCTTGGTCAGCATGGCAACGGTGCCGGGATAGCGATCCTCCCGCAACGTTTCCAGCACCCCGCGGGTCAACCGGTATTTCTTCTCCGGCCCCTGCCAGGCATCGGTGACGGAACTGAGCAGAATCGTCGCGTCGCGCCGCTTGGCGGACAGGCGGCCGAGATCACGACGAAAGACCTCGACCGCATTGACCTTGACCGACAGATAGCGGCCCCAGGACTCGATCGACTCGCCGCAAAACCGCCCCATGAAGGAGGCATAGCAATAGGCGCAGGCAAACGAGCACCCCATATACGGGTTTACCACATAATCACAGGCGGGCAACTTGCTTGCCACCAGCATCGATTTGCAGGAAACCTCGCTGATCCGCATTTTGCCCTCTTTTATCCTTCGCCTTCCGCCATTGAACCCCGCATCGATCGGGGGGGCAAGGCGAAGTCCGACAAAAAAGGGGGAGGTCCGGAGGCGCCAGCCTCCGGGCGGGGCCGGGGCGGCAGCCCCGGTTCAGCGGTGCAGGGTGGAACGTCCGGGCGCGCGCATCACCACCACCGCGCCGGCGGCGTAGAGGCGTTCGACGAAATCGGGCCGGTCGGAGCGGACCAGCAGCAGGCCGGGCAGCAGGCCGAACGCCATCACCTGGGTGGCGCCGGCCTCCCACGGGGCCATGATCTCGTCGGGAGCGGCGGTGGTGGGGAAGATCACCGCCAGGGGCTGGCCCGGCCGGGGCGACAGCACCCATTCGCCCCCCCACAGCAGGCCACCGCCCAGCAGCACCAGCAGCGGGGCGATCAGGCCCCAGGCGCGTTTCGGCCGCACCGGCGTTGGCGAAAGGTCGATGATGAACTCGGGCGGGACGTCGGTGCTCCGCTGGGAGCAGAACGCCGTCTCGACCAGATTACCGTCTTTCATGGCCCATTCCCGAGCGCTGTGGCGGCTCCGCTCTCGGGGGCCGACCCTATATACCCGGAGTATATACCAAAGGGCTAGGAATGCAACGACCAAAGACAGAAGCGGATCAGGGCACGACCTGATCCGGGGCGGGCAAAGACGGCGGCGGCGGGCGGCGGGCGAAGCGCTGATCGAGCCGGACCGCCCCGATCGACACCGCGAACAGCGCCAGCCACACCACCCGGTTCTGATAGCGATCGTGGGGATTGCTGATGGCGCCGCAGACGATGGCGTTGCCGAACAAGGCGAGCAGCACCACCAGGGCGAGGCCGCAGCTGGAGCGGTCGCGGCGGCGCCACGCCACCGCCAGCACCACGAACAACGCCAGTTCGGCGGCGACGTTGATCGGCACCTGGACGTCGTTCTGGGCGGTGAAATCGAGGGCGGGGCGGCGCTGCTGGCGGGCGAAGCGGAAGGCGCGGAACTCGGCGGGGAAGTGCGACAGCTCGGTCTTGACGAAGTGCCAGGTCATCGGCACCAGATCCTCGCCGCTTTCGATCGACTGGAACTGCTCGACGGTGTTTTCCAGCGCGGCCTGCAACACCATCAGCGGGAAGCGGCGGATGGCGTCCTTGACGATCGCGCCGGCCTCGTCATGCATCGCCCGCCAGCCGCCCATCTCGTCGAACGGGCTGTCGCCCCACAGGAACTCGTCAGCGGTGCGGGGCAGTTCCTCCTTGTGCTCGCACAGCTTGTAGGCGGCGCCCTCGGGGCAGACCTCGTCGAGATAGGCCTTGGCCACCCCGTTCTGGATGAACAGGGCAAGCTGGAGCACCTGACCGGATTCGCTGAAATAGAACCGGCCGGTCTGGGTCAGATGGGTGGTCGGCACGGCGAGGATGCCGGCCACCACCGCGCAGGTCGCCACCGTCAGGCGGGGACGCGGCATCCGCCGCAGCGGCCGCAGCCGGACCAGCCCGGCCACCGCCCACAGCGCGATCAGCAGCCCGGCCGCCACCGCGACATGGGACATGTGGACGCAGATCGCCAGCGCGGTGATCGCCGCCAGCAGCCAGCGCCGCCAGCGCGGCAGCCCCTCGCCGAACGACAGGGTGGCGACGCCGAGGATCGCCACCCCGGCGAACACGTCGGCCAGCACCTGCGACGCCACCCAGGGCAGCCCGGTCAGCCCGGCCAGGGCGATCCCGACCGCCGCCAGCACCACCGGGCGGGCGCGGCCGACGAAACCGGTCACCGCCTCATGCAGCACCCAGGCGGTCAGCACCGCCTGCATCACCGGCATCGCCCACAGGGTGCCGGTAACCTTGGCGAGGCTGCACAGCATGCCGTAGGTCATCACCCGCCAGATGATCGGCTGGTGGGTGAAGGCCATCTCGACATAATCCTCGCTGTCGAAATAGATCAGCGGGTAGCCGTTCCACAGCGCCGGGGCGAGCAGCAGCAGCACCACCAGCAGGACGGCCAAGGCGTGCCAGACGAAGGCCCGGCCGGGCGCGGCGATCGCGAAGGACGGGCGGAAACTCAAGACCTCAGGCCCTCTTCCAGCTGGTGCCGCCGGGGCCGTCCTCAAGCAGGATGCCGGCCTCGGCCAGTTCGCGGCGGATGCGGTCGGCCGCGGCGAAGTCGCGGCCCTGGCGGGCGGCGGCGCGGGCCTCGATCAGCGCCGCCACCGCCGCGTCGTCGAGCCCGTCGGCCGGGGCGGCGCCCTTGAACCACGCCTCGGGATCCTGGCCGAGCAGACCGAGCAACTGGCCCGAGGCCAGCAGCTTGGCCTTCAGCCGCGCCTGTTCGGCCGGCTGGGTCGCCTTGTTGAGGGCGCCGGCCAGTTCGTGCAGGGCGCTGATCGCCAAGGGGGTGTTGAGATCGTCCTCCAGCGCGGCGCGGACCTCGATCGGCGCCGCCTCGCCGCCTTCGGGCGGGGGCAGGTCGCGCACCGCCCGCAGCGCGGTGTAGAGCCGGTCGAGCGTCGCCCGCGCCCGGCGCAGCAGGTCGTCGGTCCAGTCGAGCGGCTGGTGGTAGTGGCAGGACAGCATCGCCAGCCGGACCGCCTCGCCCGGGGCTTGGTCGAGCAGGTCGCGCACGGTGATGAAGTTGCCGAGCGATTTCGACATCTTCTCGCCATTGACCATCAGCCAGCCATTGTGCAGCCAGAAACGGGCGAAGGGCTGGCCGTTGGCGCAGACGCTCTGGGCGATCTCGTTCTCATGGTGGGGGAACACCAGATCCTGGCCGCCGCCATGGATGTCGAAGCTGGCGCCGAGATGCTCGAGGCTCATCGCCGAGCATTCGATGTGCCAGCCCGGCCGGCCCCGGCCCCAGGGCGAGTCCCAGCCGGGCAGATCATCGGGCGAGGGCTTCCACAGCACGAAATCGCCGGGATCGCGCTTGTAGGGGGCGACCTCGACCCGGGCGCCGGCAATCATCTCGTCACGCGAGCGGCGCGACAGCGCGCCATAGCTCGGCATCGAGGCGACGCTGAACAGGACGTGGCCCTCGGCGACATAGGCATGGCCGCGCGCGACCAGCCGCTCGATCATCGCCACCATCTGCGGGATGTGGGCGGTGGCGCGCGGCTCGACGTCGGGCGGCAGGCAGTTCAGCGCGGCGATGTCGTCGTGGAACAGGGCGATGGTGCGGGCGGTGATCGCCCCGATCGGCTCGCCCGAGTCCTTGGCGCGCTGGTTGATCTTGTCATCGACGTCGGTGATGTTGCGGACGTAGCGCACCTTGGGATGGCTCGCCCGCAGCAGGCGGTAGAGCACGTCGAACACGATCACCGGGCGGGCGTTGCCGATATGGGCGCGGTCATAGACGGTGGGGCCGCAGACATACATGCCGACCTGGCCGGGCACCAGCGGTTCGAACGCGTCCTTGCGACGGGTGAGGGTGTTGTAAAGGACCAGCGGCACCGATCGGTCTCCGGCAGCTTGCACAGGGGGGAAGGTAACGAATCAGGCCTCGCGGCCATCGAGCCGGGCCAGCGCCCGCTGCCGCCCGATCAGGGGCAGCAGGGTCTTCAGTTCCGGCCCATTCTCGCGCCCGGTGAGGGCGAGGCGCAAGGGGTGGAACAAATCCCGGCCCTTGCGCCCGGTGGCCTGCTTGACCGCGCCGGTCCAGGCCGGCCAGGTCGCCGCGTCCCACGGCTCGGGCGGCAGCAGGTCGGCGGCGGCGCGGGTGAAGGCGGCGTCCTCGATCACCGGGGCCAGCGGGGCACGGCAGATCGCCCACCATTCGCGGGCGTCGGCCGCGTGGGTCAGGTTGGGCCGCACCGCCAGCCAGAACGCCTCGTCGGCGTCGGGCAGGCCGAGTTCGGCCAGACGCGGCCGCGCCTCGGCGAAGGCCAGGCCGTGCAGGCGGCGGGTGTCGAGCCGGTGCAGCGCGTCGAGGTCGAAGCGCGGGCTGGCGCGGCCGAACTTGTCCCAGGCGAACTCGGCGGCCAGGGCGGCGAGGTCGGGCTTCAGCGCGATCGCTTCCGAGGTGCCGAGCTGGGCCAGCAGCGAGGCCAGCGCCAGCGGCGCCACCCCCTGCCCTCTCAGCTCGTCGAGCGCGCCCGAGCCCAGCCGCTTCGACAGTTCGCCGCCATCGGCCCCGGTCAGCAGCGGCAGATGGGCGAAACGCGGCACCGGCCCGCCCAGCGCCTCGAACAACTGGATCTGGACCACGGTGTTGGTGACGTGATCCTCGCCCCGCACCACGTCGGTGACGGCGAAATCGAGGTCATCGACCACGCTGGGCAGGGTGTAGAGGAAGCTGCCGTCGGCGCGGATCAGCACCGGGTCGGACAGATGGGCGGCGTCGCCGTGGCTGGGGCCGCGCACCCGGTCGTCCCAGCGCACCTCGCCCGGCGCCAGCCGGAAGCGCCAGTGCGGCCGGCGGCCCTCGGCCTCGAAGGCGGCGATCGCGGCCGGGGTCAGCGCCAGCGCGGCGCGGTCATAGACCGGCGGCCGGCCGCGCGACAGCGCCAGCTTGCGGCGGAACTCGAGTTCCTCGGCGGTTTCCCAGCAGGGATAGAGCCGCCCCGCCGCCTTCAGCCGCTCCGCCGCCGCCTGATAACGCTCGATCCGGTCGGACTGGCGGGCGAACAGGTCCCAGTCCAGGCCGAGCCAGCGCAGATCGGCCTCGATCGCCTCGGCGTATTCGGGGCGGGACCGCTCGCGGTCGGTGTCGTCGAGCCGCAGCAGGAAGCGGCCGCCCGCGCGGCGGGCGAACAGCCAGTTGATCAGGGCGACCCGGGCGTTGCCGACATGGAGGCGGCCGGTCGGGCTGGGGGCGAAGCGGACGGTGACGGTCATTGCGGCGGAAAGGCGTTGGTGATCGGGTAGCGGCGTTCCTTGCCGAAGGCGCGCGGGGTGATCTTGACCCCGGGCGGGGCCTGCCGGCGCTTGTACTCGGCGCGGTCGAGCATCCGCCACACCCGGCGCACGGTGGCCTCGTCATGGCCGGCGGCGCAGATCTCGGTCAGCCCCATCTCGCCCTCGATCAGGCAGGCGAGGATGGCGTCGAGAACCTCATAGGGCGGCAGGCTGTCCTGGTCGGTCTGGTTGGGGCGCAGCTCGGCGCTGGGCGGCTTGGTGATCACCCGGTCGGGCATCACCCGGCCGTCGGGGCCGAGCCCGCCTTCGGGGCGGTGGCGGTTGCGCCAGTCGGACAAGGCGAACACCGTGGTCTTGTAGACGTCCTTCAGCACCGCATAGCCGCCGCACATGTCGCCATAGAGGGTGGCATAGCCGCAGGACATCTCGCTCTTGTTGCCGGTGGACAGCACCATCGGCCCGAACTTGTTCGACAGCGCCATCAGCAGCAGGCCGCGCGACCGCGACTGGAGGTTCTCCTCGGTGATGTCGGGGGGGGCGTCGCCGAACTGCGGCGCCAGCATCGCCGCGAAGGCGTCCATCGCCGGGCGGATGTCGATGCGGTCGAGGCGGATGCCGAGCAGGTCGGCCACCGCCGCCGCGTCGTCGAGGCTGTCCTGCGAGGTGTAGGGCGACGGCATCATCACCGCCCGCACCCGCTCGGGGCCGAGGGCATCGACCGCCACCGCCGCCGCCAGCGCGCTGTCGATGCCGCCGGACAGGCCGAGCACCACCCCGGGGAAGCCGTTCTTGCCGACATAGTCGCGCAGGCCGACCCGCAGCGCCTGATAGATCTCCTCCAGCGGCGCGGCCGGCGCGGCCAGCGGCCCGCCGCCGCGCCAGCCGCCGGGGCCGCGCCGCCATTCGGTGGTGACCACCCTCTCCTGCCACGCCGGCAGCCGGACCACCTCGCTCCCGTCGGGATCAAGGGCGAAGCTGGCGCCGTCGAACACCAGCTCATCCTGGCCGCCGACCTGATTGACATAGACCAGCGGCAGGCCGGTGGCGGCGACGCGGGCGCGGGCGCGCTCCAGCCGCTGCGCCGCCTTGTCGCCTTCGAACGGCGAGCCGTTGGGCACCAGCAGCAGCTCGGCCCCGGCGGCGGCCAGGGCATCGGCGACGTCGGGATACCACATGTCCTCGCAGATCATCACCCCGAGGCCGAGGCCACGGAACGGCACCGGCCGGGGCAGCGGGCCGGGCACGAACAGCCGGGCCTCGTCGAACACGCCGTAATTGGGCAGATGGGCCTTCAGCCGCACCGCCGCGACCTTGCCGCCGTCGAGCAGCAGCGCGGCATTGTGCAGCCGCCCGGCCTCGCGCCACGGCGTGCCGATCAGCAGCGCCGGACCGCCATCGGCGGTGTCGGCGGCCAGGGCGCGCACCGCCGCCTCGCAGGCATCGAGGAAGGCGCCCTTCAGCACCAGATCCTCGGGCGGATAGCCGGACAGGCCCAGCTCGCCGCACAGCACCAGATCGGCGCCCTGGGCGGCCGCCTCGGCACGGGCATGGCGGATGCGCCCGGCATTGCCGGCGACATCGCCCACCACCGGGTTGAGCTGAGCCAGCGAGAGGCGGAAATGATCGGTCATGGTCGGGAAGTTCCGGTTGCGGCAACCGCCCCGCACACTAGGGAGGGGCGCCGGACCTGTCAACGAAAGCCGGGCTCCGCCCGGACCCGCCAAGGGCCACAAGGCCCTTGGAACCCGGCGACGGTCGGGCACGGCAGCGCCAAGGGACAGGGATCCAAGGGCCCCCGGCCCTTGGCGGGCGTGGGCGGAGCCCACATCCCGTCCCCACCCCCGGCGTTCCCGACGCTAACGGATTGGAAACCGGGGGCCCCCTAAGCTCCGGTATTTCCCCGACCACCCGCCCCCGCCGCACCGGCCGGGGCGCCGAGGAGTTCCGACGCCATGGCCAGACCGCTCGACATCGACCGCGCCAACCGCCTCGCCGCCCTGGGCATCGACGACCGCACCCGCGACGTGCTGCGGGAATGCAAGCCGATCGTCGCCGCGATTCTCGATGACACCCTGCAGGAAAGCTATCGCAAGATCCTGGCCTTCCCCGAGGCGGCACGGGCCTATGAGGGGATGAAGATCGAGGATGCCTGCCGGGCCCAGCGCGCCCACTGGCTCGACGACGTGTTCGCCGCCACCTACAGCGAGGAGCAGATCCGCAACGGCATCGACATCTGCATCAAGCGCCAGCGCCAGGGTCTGGCGCTGCGCTGGTATTTCTGCTTCTACGCCAACATCCTGCGGCGGATGGTCCTGGCGGTGACGCCGCATTACAAGCGCAAGCCGGAGCGGATGCAGGAGGTGGTGGACGCCCTGACCCGGGTGACGATGTTCGAGGTCGAGATCGCCGCCGCCGCCTACATGCATTCGGCCCAGGAGCAGGTGTCGGTGGCGATCAACGACACCGCCGACCGGTTCGAGCACGAGATCGGCGGGGTGGTGGGCGAGGTGTCGGCCTCGGCCGGCCGGCTCGACGCCACCGCGGCGACGATGACGGCGATCGCCGGCCAGACCGCGCGGGAGGCGACCAACGCCGCCACCGCCGCCACGCAGACCAGCGAGAACATCGGCGCGGTCGCCGCCGCCACCGAGCAATTGACCGGCTCGATCCAGGAAATCTCCGGTCAGGTCGGCAAGGCGGCGCAGATCACCGAATCCGCCGTGGCCGAGGCCGACCGCACCAACAAGCTGGTGCAGGGCCTGTCGGAGGCGGTGGCCAAGATCGGTGACGTGGTGCGGCTGATCAACGACATCGCGGCGCAGACCAACCTGCTGGCCTTGAACGCGACGATCGAGGCGGCGCGGGCGGGCGAGGCCGGCAAGGGCTTCGCGGTGGTGGCCAACGAGGTCAAGAGCCTGGCCAACCAGACCGGCCGGGCCACCGACGAGATTTCGGCCCAGATCAGCGCGGTGCAGAGCGCGACGCGCGACGCGGTGGCGGCGATCCAGGGGATCGGCACGACCATCGTCGGCATCAACGAGATCTCGACGGCGTTGGCCTCGGCGGTGGAGGAGCAGCGCGCCGCGACCCAGGAGATCGCCCGCAGCGTCGAGGGCGCCTCGCGGGGGGGGGCCGAGGTCAGCGGCACCATCGCCACCGTCAACGACCTCGCCGGCCGCACCGATGCCACCGCCGGGGAATTGAGCGGGGCGGTGAAGACCCTGGCGCAGCAGGCCGACACCCTGGCGACCGAGCTGCGCCAGTTCCTGGCCCGGATTCGCGCCGCCTGATTTTTGACCAAAGGGGAGGTCCGGAGGCTCCGCCTCCGGGCGGGCCCGGGCGGCAGCCCGGCATTCCCCCTCCCGCAACGGAAAACCCCCGCCGGTTGCCCGGCGGGGGTTTCCTTTGCTCGGTCCACCGGGCGGCTCCCCCGCCCCGGAACCCCGGGACGGCGAAGCGCACGGTACCCCTGCTCGGCTTACACCGAGTAGTACATCGCGAATTCGACCGGATGCGGGGTGTGCTCGAAGCGGTAGACTTCCTCGTACTTCAGGCCGATGTAGCTCTCGATGAATTCCTTCGAGAACACGTCGCCCTTCAGCAGGAACTCGTGGTCGGCACGCAGGCTTTCGAGGGCCTCACGCAGCGAGCCGCACACGGTCGGGACCTGGGCCAGCTCGTCCGGCGGCAGGTCGTACAGGTTCTTGTCCATCGGATCGCCGGGGTGAATCTTGTTGGCGATACCGTCCAGACCCGCCATCAGCATCGCCGAGAAGGCGAGGTAGGGGTTCGCGCCCGGATCCGGGAAGCGGATCTCGATGCGCTTGCCCTTCGGCGAGGCCGAGTAGGGAATGCGGCAGGAGGCCGAACGGTTGCGGGCCGAGTAGGCCAGCAGAACCGGGGCTTCGAAGCCGGGGATCAGGCGCTTGTAGCTGTTGGTCAGCGGGTTGGTGAAGGCGTTGATCGCCTTGGCGTGCTTGATGATGCCGCCGATGTAGTACAGCGCGGTGTCCGACAGGTCGGCATAGCCCGAACCGGCGAACAGCGGCTTGCCCGCCTTCCAGATCGACTGGTGGACGTGCATGCCCGAGCCGTTGTCGCCATAGATCGGCTTCGGCATGAAGGTCGCGGTCTTGCCGTAGGAGGCGGCGACGTTGTGCACGACGTACTTGTAGATCTGGAGCCAGTCGGCGGCCTGGACCAGGCTGCCGTACTTGAAGCCCAGTTCGTGCTGCGACGAGGCCACTTCGTGGTGGTGCTTCTCGACCGGCAGGCCCATGTCGCCCATCACGGTCAGCATCTCGGCGCGGACGTCAACCTGGCTGTCCACCGGCGGAACCGGGAAGTAGCCGCCCTTGACGCCCGGACGGTGGCCGAGGTTGCCCTCGGGGAATTCCTTGCTCGAGGCTTCGACGCCGTCTTCCGACGACAGCTCGTAATAGCCCTTGTTCATGCCGACGCTGTACTTGACGTCGTCGAACAGGAAGAACTCGGCCTCGGGGCCGAAATAGGTCGCGTCGCCCACGCCCGACGACTTGACATAGGCCTCGGCGCGCTTGGCGATCGAGCGCGGGTCACGGTCGTAAAGCTGGCCGGTGGCGGGCTCGACGATGTCACAGTTGATGATCAGCTGGGTCTGGGCCGCGAACGGATCGAGCACCGCGGTCGACAGGTCCGGCTTCAGGATCATGTCGGATTCGTTGATGCTCTTCCAGCCGGCGATCGACGAACCGTCGAACATGATGCCTTCGTTCAGCAGATCGGCATCAACGGTGTCAACATGCTGAGCGGTATGCTGCCACTTCCCCCGGGGATCGGTAAAACGGAAATCGACGTACTTGACGTCGTTTTCCTTGATCAGTTCGAGGACCTTCTGGGCGTCGTCGGACATGGCCACTTTCCTGACTGTTGGAAACTGTTCAGATAACGGAAACGTATTCCCGAAAGAAACTCCCCGGCGGCTCGCCGCGGCACCGAAGCGCCCCGCCGCGCCGCCCCCCTGCTTCAGATGGCGTCGCTGCCACGTTCGCCGGTACGGATGCGGATCGCTTCCTCGACGGTGGAAATGAAGATCTTGCCGTCGCCGATCCGGCCGGTGTGGGCCGCCTGCTGAATGGCCTCGACCGCCCGTTCCACCAGCGATTCGTCGATCACCAGCTCGATCTTGACCTTGGGAAGGAAGTCCACCACGTATTCAGCGCCGCGATACAGCTCGGTATGCCCCTTCTGCCGGCCGAAGCCCTTGGCTTCGGTCACGGTAAGGCCCTGCAAACCGACTTCGTGAAGGGCGTCCTTCACCTCGTCGAGCTTGAAGGGCTTGATGATCGCTTCGATCTTCTTCATGTACCCGCCGTCTCAAGGAAGTAGGGCGCCGGGACGGTTCAAGGGAATCGAGCCGCGCGCCCACAGGGAACGAGCCATCCATTTAGCACGCCTCATGCCAGCTCTGCCACCCGGAAAAGCAAGGCTTTTTCGCGCTCTTGCCTGGGCTTTTCTGCCGTTTTATTGAGCAACGCCGCCTGTTTTCAAGGCAGGTCCGCGCCGGACGCAGGGCCGGGCCGCCCCTGTTGGCGATTGCCTGCCGCCCAAAGCGGTGCGACCGTACCCTTCAAGGGTGGCGGGGGGCGCCGCCCCAGCGGCGTGAGGGGGGGACGATCGACCGCCGCCGCGACGCCTCCGGCGTTTCCCCCCGAAGGAGGGACGATGACGGCAAGAACCCCATCCGCGCCGCGTGCGGCGGCCCTGGTCGGTCCGTTCGCCAGCGGCAAGACCACCCTGCTCGAAGCCCTGCTGTTCGCCTGCGGCGCCATCCCGCGCAAGGGGCGGGTGCGTGACGGCGCCACCGTCGGCGATGCCGGCCCCGAGGCGCGGGCCCGTCAGATCAGCGTCGAACCCAATTTCGCCACCGCCAGCTATCTGGGCGAAAGCTGGTGCTTCATCGACTGCCCCGGCTCGGTCGAGTTCCAGCAGGAGGCGATCAACATCCTCGGCGTGGTCGATGCGGCGGTGGTGGTGTGCGAGCCCGACCCCGCCCGCGCGGTGATGGTCGGGCCGATGCTGCGCCAGCTCCAGGAGCGCGGGATCCCCCATCTGCTGTTCATCAACAAGGTCGATGGCCCCGGCCCCCGGCTGGCCGAGACGCTGGAGGCGTTGCAGGCGGTGTCGGAACGCCCGCTGCTGCTGCGCGAGGTGCCGATCCGCGAGGGCGAGACCGTCACCGGCTATGTCGATCTGGTGTCGGAGCGCGCCTACCGCTACCGGCCGGGCCAGGCCTCCGACCTGATCCGCGTCCCCGACGCGATCGGCGGCGAAAAAGGCGTGGCGCGCCAGGACCTGCTCGAACATCTGGCCGATTTCGACGATGAGCTGATGGAGGCGCTGCTGGAGGACGTCCAGCCGCCGCCGGCCGACATCTACCAGGATCTCGCCCGCGATCTGGCCGACAATCTGATCGTGCCGGTGTTCTTCGGCTCGGCCGAGGCCGACGGCGGCATCCGCCGGCTGCTGAAGGCGCTGCGCCACGACGTGCCCGGCCCCGAGGCCACCGCCCGCCGGCTCGGCATCGCCGCCGAGGGACCGGCGCTGGCCCAGATCTGCAAGACCGTCCACGCCCCCCATACCGGCAAGCTGAGCTATGCCCGGGTCTGGCGCGGCAGCTTCGCCGACAACCAGAGCCTGGGCGGCGGGCGGCTGTCCGGGCTCTATCTGCCCGCCCCCACCGGCCCGGCCAAGACCGCGCGGGTCGGACTCGGCGAGCTGGCGGCGTTCGGCCGGCTGGAGACGCTGGCCACCGGCGGGCTGATCGCCCCCGAGCCGGTGCCGCCGCTGCCCTGGCCCGCCCCGCTCGGGCCGCTGTTCGCGCTGGCGCTGGCGGCGGAGAAGAAGGGCGACGACGTCAAGCTGGCCGGCGCCCTGACCAAGCTGTGCGAGGAGGATCCCTCGCTGGTGCTTGAACACAGCGATTTCGGCGAACTGGTGCTGCGCGGCCAGGGCGAGATCCACCTGATGGTGGCGATCGAGCGGCTGAAGAGCCGGTTCAATCTGGGGGTCACGGCGCGCAAGCCGACGGTGCCCTACCGCGAGACCATCCGCAAGGCCACCACCATCCACGGCCGCCACAAGAAGCAATCGGGCGGACATGGCCAGTTCGGCGACGTCACCCTCGACATCGCCCCGCGTCCGCGCGGCGCCGGGTTCGAATTCCGCGAGACCGTGGTCGGCGGCGTGGTGCCGCGCCACTACATCCCGGCGGTCGAACAGGGCGTGACCGATTATCTGGTGCGCGGCCCGCTCGGCTTCCCGGTGGTGGACCTCTCGGTGACGCTGACCCAGGGCAGCTATCACGCGGTGGACAGTTCGGACATGGCGTTCAAGACCGCCGCCCGCATCGCGATGACCGAAGGCATGCCGCAATGCGAGCCGGTGCTGCTCGAACCGGTGCTGCTGGTGGAGATCGCGGTCCCCAACGACTGTACCGCCAAGGCCCAGCGCATCGTCACCGGCCGGCGCGGCCAGTTGCTCGGCTACGACGCCAAGGCGGACTGGCGCGGCTGGGATCAGGTCAATGCCTACCTGCCGCAGGCGGAAATGGACGATCTGATCGTCGAGTTGCGCTCGCTGACGATGGGGGTCGGCACCTTCGCCTGGAAGTTCGACCATTTGCAGGAGGTCAACGGCCGCGTCGCCGAAAAGGTGATCGAGGCCCGCCGCGAGGCCCTCGCCGAGGATTGATGTGGGTTTCGGGGTGATGTTGTGGGCTCCGCCCACCCCCGCCAAGGGCCGCAAGGCCCTTGGAACCCCTTGATGGTCGGGCACGGAAAGGCCGGTCAGCTTGGGCGCGGGCGTTGGCCGCGCGAAGGGCAAAAAAAGGGGGAGGTCTGGAGGCGCAAGCCTCCAGGCGGGGCCGGGGCGGCAGCCCCGCACGTTCACACCGTGGCGAAGGCCGGCCCGGCGACGGCGACCGGCGGGGCCGGGGCGCGCAGCATCTGTTCGAACGCCTCGACCGGCAGCGGGCGGGAGAAATAGAACCCCTGCACCACCGCGCACTCCGCCTCGCGCAGGAAGCGGAACTGGGCTTCGGTCTCGACTCCCTCGGCGACCAGGCCGAGGCCGAGGGCGTTGGCCATGGCGATGATGGCGCGGACGATTTCGGCGCCGTCGCGGCCCTGTTCGATGTCGCCGACGAAGGTGCGGTCGATCTTGAGGGTGCGGATCGGCAGCCGGCGCAGATAGCCGAGATTGGAATAGCCGCTGCCGAAATCGTCGATGGCGATGCCGAAGCCGCGCTCGCGCAGCCGCCACAGCAGCGAGATCGCCAGTTCGGGATCGCGCATCACCGTCGATTCGGTCACCTCGATCTCGATCAGCGACGGCGCCACCCCGGCGGCCTCGACCAGGGCGATCACCCGCTCGATGTCGCGCTCGCGCTGGAAATGGCGCGGCGACAGGTTGACCGCCACCGCGATGTCGCCGAAGCCGCGATCGCGCCACGAGCGGATCTGGGCGCAGGCCCGCCGCACCACCCACTCGCCCAGGGCGACGATCAGGTCGCTTTCCTCGGCCTGGGGGATGAACTCGCCGGGGGGGATCAGTCCCTCGCCGGGGCGGCGCCAGCGCACCAGCGCCTCGGCCCCGACGACGGCGCCGTCGCGGGTCCGCACCTTCGGCTGGTAATGCAGTTCGAGCTGGTCCTGGGCGATGGCGTGGCGCAGCGCCACCGCGATGTCGAGCCGGCGCAGCGCCCGGCTGTTCATCGCCTGATCGAAGAAATGATAGGTGTTGCGGCCGCGCCCCTTGGCCTCGAACAGGGCCATGTCGGCGTTCTTGATCAGGGCGGTGACGTCGCGGCCGTCCTGGGGATAGAGGCTGATGCCGATCGAGACGCCGATGCGGATCAGGGTGGTGTTGAGCGCCACCGGGGCGCCGATCACCTCGATCAGCTTCTCGGCGACATTGGCGGCCTCGCCCGGGCTGGCGATGGTTTCCAGCACCAGCACGAACTCGTCGCCGCCCCAGCGCGCCACCGTGTCCATGCTGCGCACCGCCCCGCCGATCCGCTCGGCCACGGTCCTCAGCAGCCGGTCGCCCTGTTTGTGGCCGAGGGTGTCGTTGACCACCTTGAAATTGTCGATGTCGGCGAACAGCAGCGCGATCTGGCGGCCGTGGCGCTCGGCGACGGCGATGGCGTGGCCGAGCCGGTCCTCCAGCAATTGCCGGTTGGGCAGGCCGGTCAGCGAATCATGGTAGGCCAGATGGTGGATGTCGCGGCTGTGCTGGTCGATCTCGGCCAGCAGCTGGTTGTAGGCATCGACCACCTCGCCGACCTCGTCATGGCCGCGCCACACCAGCGGCTCGCGCCCCTGGGTCGAGGCGTTGCGGTAGAGCGAGTCGCGCAGCCGGCGCAGCGGCCGCGCCACCACCCGCCGCACCGCCAGCAGGGTGGCCCCCCCCAGCAGCAGCAACGCGCCGAGCAGCACCAGCAGCCCGGCGGTGCGCTGGTCGCCGATCTGGGCCCGCACCTGCTGGTCGTCGAACACCACCTCAAGCCGGCCGAGATCGATCGGATTGCCGACCGATTGGTGGCTGAGCGGCACCACCCGGCGCAGCAGCACCGCGTCGGGGGCGACGGCATGGTGGCCGCGCGTCTCGGCGACCAGGGCGTTGTCGGCGTTGTAGAGCCGGGCCTCGGTCAGTTCGGCCACCTCGCCGGTGGCGGAAAACAGCCGTTCGACCGTGACGTCGTCGAATTCCCACAGCGGCTTGGTCAGCGCCGCCGACAGGGTCAGGGCGAAGGTGTCGAGCCGGAGCTGGAGCGCGGCCATCCGCCCGCGCGCGTCGATCCGCTCGAAGGCAAGGAACATCGCCACGCTGCCGATCAGCATTCCGGGCAGGATCAGCAACAGCAGCTTGGTGGCGATGTCGCGGCGGAGGGAGAAGGTCACGGCGGCATCCTCATTCACGGCGGCGGCCGCCGGCCGGATCGGCCCCGGCCGGGAGGGAGTCGAGGTCGGCAAGGCGGCGGTCGATCTCGGCCAGACGGGTGTCCACCGCCTCGGCCGCGCCGACGGCCGGACCGTGGGTCAGCCGCCAGCGGCTTTCCAGCAGGTCGAGCCGCCGCACCGGCAGCAGATAGCGGTCGTCGGCGGCGATGAAGCCGCCCTGGTCGGGATGGTCGGACTCGGCCAGATCGAGCCGGGCCAGTTCGGCCCGTTCCGCCGCCAGGGTCGCCGGGCTCTTGCCCGGGGCCGGCCGGCCGAGCTGAAGGAAGAAGGCGCGGACACTGCTTTTCAGCGGCGACGCCAGATCGTCGCGCCACAGCAGCGGATCGGCCGGAATCGGCGGCGAGCGCCACAGCTCGCGCAGCGCGGCGGCCCGCTCGGGCCGGGCGCGGGCCAGCGCCTCGACCGCCTTGCTCGACACCAGCGCCGCATCGACCCGTCCGGCCTCGACCGCGGCGAGATTGTCGGGATGGGTGCCGGCGGTGACCCGCAGGAAACGCTCGCGCGGCTCGATCCCGCGCGGATGGAACAGGGTCTGGCGCGGCACCACCGTGCCCGAGGTCGAATTGGGGTCGCCCAGCGCCAGCGTCACCCCCCCGGCCCCCGCCAGCAGCGCCTCCAGGCTGGCGAAGCGGGCGTCGCGCCGCACCACCAGCACCGAATGATAGACGCTCGGCCCGCGCGGGCCGGCCGGCGCGGCGAACACCCGGCCGCCGGCCTTGTCCACCGCCTCGATCGCCGCCTTGTTGCCGAAATGGCCGAACTGGTCGCGGCCGGTGCGCATCGCCCACACCGCCCCGGCATAATCGGAATACCAATGCGGCTCGACCGCCACCCCCAGCCAGGCCGACAGCCGGACCAGCAGCGGCCGCCACGCCTGTTCGGCCTCGGCCTGGCTGCGCACCACCAGCAGGGCGAAGCCGAGCCCGCCCTCCCCCGCCGGGCCGGCCAGGGCCAAGCCGGGCCACAGCGCCAGCGCCAGCAGCAGCGCCGCCGCCAGTGCCCGCGCGCCGCGCCGCCGGGGCGGGCTCACGCCGGCTCCAGCGTGGCCGGGGCCGACGGCGCCGCCAGCGGCACCACCACCATCTTGTCGGGCGACAGCTTGGCCGGCTTCTTGTAGCGGGCGATCGCGGCGGAAATCTCGTCGGTGCTGACCCCGTCGCTGCCGGGCGCCAGCACCGCCAGCACCGCGCTGGCCGACAGCAGGGGAAAACGCTTGGTGTTGCCGTCGCGGTCCTGGGCGACGATGCAGCGCCGCGCCCGCGCCTCGTGGTCGTAGAAGCTTTCGGCGTCGGAGGCGAAGCGGCCGATCAGCCCGCCGATCGCCGCCACCGCCGTCTCGGCGTCGCCGCCCTTGATGGCGATGAAGAAATCGTCGCCGCCGATATGGCCGACGAACCAGCGCCCCGGCACCGCGCTCTTGCGGCACAATTCGGCGAACAGCAGGATGGCGCGGTCGCCCTGGCGGAAGCCGTAGGTGTCGTTGAACGGCTTGAAATTATCGAAATCGATATAGGCCAGCACCGCCCCCTCGCCCGAGGCGACACAATCGGCGACATATTCCTCGATCAGCACGTTGCCGGGCAGCTTGGTCAGCGGGTTCTCGTCGCGGGCGCGGGCCAGGGTCTTCTCGTGCATCGCCCGGATCAGCGAACGGGCGGTGAGGAAGCCGTGATAGATCATGTGCTCGGTGATCAGGATCCCCTCGGCGTCCTCGACCGCGGCGTAGATCGCCAGCATCTGGTCGAGCGGGGTGGCGATGTCGGCGATCGGGCAGCGCACCAGGAAATCCTGCAATTTGCGCCCCAGCGCCTTGTTGGCGATCAGGTCCTTGCCGAAGGCCGAATAGGCGTAGTTCTTGAGGTCGCTCTCGCGGATGATCCCGAGCGGCCGGCCCGAGCGGTCAACCACCGGGACATGGGTGGTGTTGCGGTCGCGGGCGAAGCGGTCGAACATGTCGCGCACCGGGGCATCGACCATGATCGCCGGCACCGGGTTCATCTGCTGCGACACCCAGCGCTGGTCGATCTGGCGGCGGCGGCGCTCGTGCTGGGCCAGGGCGTCGATCCGGGCATAGACCGGGGCCAGCGCGGCCAGATCGCCGGTGGGGGGGGCGATGTGGAAGCCCTGGACCAGATCGAGCCCGAGTTCGCGGCAGACGGTCAGCTCGCGCCCGGTCTCGACCCCGACCGCGATCACCTCGATGCCGAGGGTGCGGGCCATCCCGACCAGTTGGGCCAGCACCACCCGCTTGCGGGCGTCGGCGTCGATGCCGCGGATGAAGGCGCGGTCGATCTTGATGAAATCGGGGTCGCAGCCGATCAGCAGGTTGAAGGAATCGGCCGAGGCGCCGAAGCGGTCAACCGCGACCATCCCCCCCTGGCGCCGCATCGTCGCCGGGGGATAGAGCGCCGGCCCGGCGGTGCCGTCGAGCCCGACGATCTCGGTGACGATATGGGCGAAGCCGACCTGGAGCAGGCCGCGCGTCGCCGCCATCACCGTGTCGAGCGCCTCGGCGGCGCGGGGATCGAGATTGACGAACAGGGCGCCGCCGGTCAGCACCGGCGAATCCGGCGCCCGCGCCACCACCCGGTGGCGGATCGCCACCTCCAGGTCGATCAGGCTGCCGTCGGCGGCGGCGGCGGCGAACAGGGCCTCGGCCGACTCGGCCCCCACCGTCTCCCAGCCGCGCACCAGCACCTCGTGACCGAAGCACTGCCCGGAATGGATGTTGACGATGGCCTGAAACGCCACATCGAGATCGCGGTAGCTGACCATCTGACCGATACAAACCCATCCGAGCGGATCGCCCCGACGGACCGGCGCGGCATGGCATCCGGGGCCTCCCCATCAGGCGAACGCATTATAGCGGCCGCGCCGGCCCTGACCAGGAATGCCCTCGACGGTCACAAATAAATCATCTGGCCCGGCGGCTTCGGTCGGTTTTTTGCCGCCGACTTGGGGCGTGATCGCCTTGATCTGGCGGCGGAACGGTTTGTCTGGGCCGGCAGGGCGGCGGAATTGCCCCCGCCCCGCCCCCGCCGGCGCCGCCACGGTGGCGCGGCGGCGCGGCGATCGGCACGCAACCGATCTATGACCTTTAACCTATTCTCGGATTAGGCTATCGTCATGGCGACTTCGTCCGAAAGGGCGGGGGCGCGGCCTCCCCCACCCCGCCATCCCGTTGGAACGGAGAACGGCGCGATGATCCTGACCTCATCCGGCTGGCCCGATTTTCAGCTGCTCGCAGCGGCGCCGATCCTGATCTGGCGGGCCGGGTCCGACGGGCTGTGCGACTGGTTCAACCCGTCCTGGCTGGCCTATACCGGGCGGACGCTCGAACAGGAACTGGGCAACGGCTGGACCGAGGGGCTGCATCCCGACGATTTCGACCGTTGTCTGGCGGTCTATCTCGACGCCTTCGCCCGCCGCGCCGCGTTCAAGATGGAATACCGCATCATGCGCGCCAGCGGCCGCTACGGCTGGATCGTCGATTACGGCATTCCCACCCGCGACGACCGCCACGTCTTTCTCGGCTATGTCGGCTATTGCTTCGACATCACCGACCGGCGCGAGGCCGAGGCCAAGCTCGATGCCTCCTGCCGCGATCTGGCCCGTTCCAACGGCGACCTCGAGGAATTCGCCTATGCCGTCTCGCACGATCTGCGCGAGCCGGTGCGGATGATGACCAGCTACGCCACCCTGCTGCTGCGGCGCCATGGCGAGCGGCTCGACCCCGAGGGGCGGGAATTCCTCGGCTTCATCCATGACGGGGCGCAGCGGATGGACGCGATGATCCGCGACCTGCTGGCCTATTCGCGGGTCGAGCGCCAGGGCGACCCGATGCGGCCGTTCGCGCTGGGCGAGGCGCTCGGGCTGGCTTTGTCCAATCTGGCCGAGGCGGCGCGCGACAGCGGCGCGACGATCGAGGCCGGGCTCGACCGGGCGCCGGCGGTGCGCGGCGACCCGCAGCAGATCGCCCGGCTGTTCCAGAACCTGATCGCCAACGCGATCAAATACTGCGCCCCCGGGGTGGCGCCACGGATCCGCATCGCCGTCGAGGCCGCCGACGACGAGGGCCGGGTCGCGGTGACCGTCGCCGACAACGGGATCGGCATCCCCGAGGATTCGCGCGAGGCGGTGTTCAAGCTGTTCCACCGCCTCAACGGTCTGGCCGACCGCGACGGCACCGGGGTCGGGCTGTCGATCGCCCGCAAGATCGTCGAGCGCCATGGCGGCACCATCGCCGTCACCCCGGCCGAGGGCGGCGGCTCGGTGTTCCGCTTCACCCTGCCCGCCGCCTGACCCCGGGGCCGCGCCACCAAGCCTCTTGCCAGCGCGGCGGCGGCCGGGTTGACTGGGGCCGCCATCGCCGCCGTCACGCCAGGAAACAGCCCCATGACCCACCCCGCCTCCGCCCTTCCCCTTGGCGAGGACCAGCGCGCCCTGGTGGCGATGCTGCGCTTCGTCGCCCGCAAGACCGCCGCCGGCGACGCCGATCCGCGCACCCGGGCGATGGCCGCGATCCTCGACCGCGCCGCCGCCGGGCTGGAGCGCGACGGCCGGTTCGACGAGGGCCAGGACCCGCCCGAACTGGCGGCGCGGGCCTTCGCCGGCTTCGCCGCCTTCCTCCAGCGCCAGATCCTGCCCGAGGCGGTCGCCCACGCCAATGAAGGCGGCGAACGGCAGGTGCGGTTCGCCATCGACCTCGCGATGGAAAAGGTCCACCACCTGCTGACCGCCGCCGCCGCCGGCGTCAAGGGGGATATGACCCCGTCATAGCTTCCCGTCCCCTGCCGTTGGGGCTAATCTCTATGCTACAGCGGATAGAGAGCCCCTTTCCTCCCGGCCGACAGGGCCGAACGGCAGACAGAAGACGATGACGGCCCAGCAAAGCGGTATCGGCATCCCCCCGCCGCCGGCCCGACAGGACGGCGGGAGGCGGGCATGAACCGGCGGCGGGCGCTGGCCTGGGCGGCGGCGCTGCTGGCCCTGGTGGCCGGTCTGGTCGCGCTCGGCCACGACTGGTCCTCCGACGATTCGCTGCGGCGGTTCCAGGCCGGGGCGCCGTTCCGCATCGGCTATGCGGTCGAGCCGCCCTACGCCTTCCTGCAGAATGACGGCACCGTCACCGGCGAGGCGCCGGAAATCGCCCGCCGCATCGCCGAGCGGCTGGGCATCCGCGCCATCGAATGGCGCCAGATGGATTTCGCCGAGCTGCTCGACGCGCTCGAGGCCCATCGCATCGACCTGATCGCCGCCGGGATGTTCATCACCCCCGAGCGCGAGGCCCGCGCCCTGTTCTCGCTGCCGACCATCCATGTCCGCCCCGGCCTGCTGGTGGCGCGCGGCAATCCGCGCCGGATCATCGCCTACCAGCGCGCGGCCGGCCGGGCCGAGCTGACCCTGGCGGTGCTGTCGGGCTCGGTCGAGGAACAGATCATGCGCCGGCTGGGGGTGGCCGAGCCGCGCCTGCTGGTGGTGCCCGACGCCCTGTCGGGGCGGCAGGCGGTCGAATCCCGGCTGGCCGACGCCCTGCTGCTGTCCGAGCCGACGGTGCGCTGGATGGCGCGCAACGGTCAGCTCGGCCAGACCGAGATGGTGCTGCCCCCGGTTGAGGCCGATCAGGCCTATGGCGCCACCGCCTTCGTCTTCGCCCCCGACGCCGGCCGGCTGCGCGACGCCTGGAACGCCGCGCTCGGCCGTTATCTCGGCAGCCCGGGCCATCGCCGCCTGCTGGCCGGGCTGGGACTGGCCGACCCCACCCTGCCCGCCCCCGCGCCCCCTGCCCCTGCCCTTGCCCCTGCCCCTGCCCCTGCCCCTGCCCCCTCCCCGCCGCCGCAACCGGACCCGCCCCGATGAGCCTGCCCAGCGATCCGCTTCCCGCCCCCGCGCCGCGCCCGCCGGCCCCGACCCTGCTCGGCCGCTGGATCCTGCTGGCGGTGCTGCTGGGGGCGGTGGTGGTGGGGCTGCTGTCCTGGCTGCATTTCGAACAGCGCGCCTCGCTCCAGCAGGCGGCGCGGCGGCTGGGCGAGCTGCGTCAGGCCCGGCTCGACCTCAGCCGCGGCTTCCTCCAGGCCAGCCTCGATGACGGCCATGGCGCCACCCCCTTCAGCCGCGAGGCCGGGCTGGCCCTGCTGATGCAGGCGGTCGGCTCGTTCGAGCGGGCGGTCGATCCCGCACCGGGCGGCGCCGCCGATGCCGAGGGCTTCCGCCGCAGCCTGGGCGAGTTCCAGCGCCAGCTCGAAACCTGGCGCCACCTGCCCCCGGGCGACACCCGCAGCGCCGTCGCGCTGCGGGTCGCCTTCGCCGACCTCGAACGCCGCACCGGCCGGGTCGATGCCGAGGGCCAGCGCGACATCGAGGTCCTGGGCGCCACCGCCGACCGGGTGTTCGCCTGGAGCCTCGCCGGCTCGCTGCTGGCGCTCGGGCTGATCATCGCCATCGTGCTGATGCTGGCCCGCCGCACCAGCCAGGCCTTCACCGAGCGGGTCCGCCTCGACGCCAGCCGTCAGGCCAGCGAACACCGCTTCCGCCGCCTGTTCGAGGCCGCCCCGGTCGCGCTCGGCTTCGTCGCCGCCGACGGCACCTTCCTGCTGCGCAACCACCGCTTCCTCCAGACCTTCGGCTATGGCCCGGACGAAATCCCCACCCTCGACGAATGGTGGCGGCGGGCCTATCCCGATCCCGCCTACCGCGGCGAGATCATGGAAGCGTGGAACACGGCGATGGCAGCCGCCGCCCGCACCGGCGGCGACATCGAGCCGATGGAATGCCGCGTCACCTGCCGCGACGGACGGGTGCGCACCATGCTGCATTCGGCCATCGCCCTCGACACCGGCCATCTCGGGGTGTTCCTCGACGTCACCGACCGGATCGAGGCCGAAAACGCCCTGCGCGACAGCGAGGCCCGCTTCCGCTCGATCGGCGCCTGCGCCCAGGACGGGGTGGTGATCATCAACGAGCGCGACGAGATCGCCTTCTGGAACGCCGCGTCGGAACGGATCTTCGGCTACCGCGCCGACGAGATCCTCGGCCGCCGCACCTGCGACCTGCTGGTGCCGGCCCGCTACCGCCGGCTCTACCGGCGCGGCCTCGCCAGCTTCCGCGCCGCCGGCGAGGGCAATCCGCTCGGCCGCACCATCGAGTTCATCGGGCTGCGCAAGGACGCCACCCCGTTCCCGATCGAACTGTCGCTGTCGGCGGTGCGCCAGAACGGGCAATGGATCGGCATCGGTCTGGTGCGCGACATTTCCGACCGCAAGCGGCAGGCGGCCGAACTCGACCGCCACCGCCACCGGCTGGAGGAGATCGTGCGCGAGCGCACCCGCGAGCTGGCCCAGGCCAAGGAGCAGGCCGAGGCGGCGACCGAGGCCAAGAGCGCCTTCCTCGCCAACATGAGCCACGAGATCCGCACCCCCCTCAACGCCATCCTCGGCCTCGCCCAGATCGGCCGGCGCGAACAGGCCGGCCGCTCCGGCCATGAGCTGTTCAACCGCATCGTCGAGGCCAGCCACGGCCTCAGCCAGGTGATCGACGACATCCTCGATTTCTCCAAGGTCGAATCCGGCAAGATGGCGGTGGAATGCATCCCGCTCGACCTCGGCGCGGTGATCGACGGCGCGGTCGAGATGCTGGCGCCGCGCGCCCGCGGCAAGGGGCTGCGCCTGACCGTGCGCGAGGCGGCCGAGCTGCCCGCCCGCTGCCTGGGCGACCCCAACCGGCTGCGGCAGGTGCTGGTCAACCTGCTCGGCAACGCGATCAAGTTCACCCCCTCGGGCGGCTCGGTCACCCTGACCGCCGTCACCGACGGCGCCCGGCTGCTGCTGGCGGTGGCCGACAGCGGCATCGGCATCGCCCCCGAGATGGTCGAGCGCCTGTTCAAGCCGTTCGAGCAGGCCGACGGCTCGACCACCCGCCGCTTCGGCGGCACCGGGCTCGGCCTGTCGATCTGCCGCGATCTGGTCGGGCTGATGGGCGGCCGCATCGCCGTCAGCAGCGTCCCTGGCGGCGGCAGCACCTTCACCGTCACCCTGCCGCTGGTCGGGGCCGAGCCGCCGCCGCCCTGGCCGGCGGAAGAGATCGCCCTGCTCGGCCTGCCCGAGGACGAGGCCGATCTGATCGCCGGCGCCGCCCCCCGGGTCCGCCGCGGCCCGGCCCCCGCCACCGCCGATTCCGCCGCCCTGCTGGTCACCGACGCCGCCGCCCTGGTCAATCCGGCGCTGCGGGCCCGGATCGAGGCCCGCCTCGCCCAGGGCGGCCAGGTCGCCGTGCTGACCGATCCCGGCCAGCCGCCTCCGCCGCTGGCCGGGGCGATCCCGCTGGAACGGCCGCTGCGCCCGCGCCTGCTGCGCCGCCTGCTGACCGAACCGCCGCCCGCGCCGCCGCCCGCACCGGGCCGCCGCCTCGCCGGGCTGCGGGTGCTGGGGGCCGAGGACAACCCGGTCAACCGGCTGGTGCTGGAGGACATGCTGAGCGGCGAAGGCGCCCGGCTGAGCTGCTTCGAGAACGGCCGCCTCGCCCTCGACGCGCTGCGCGAAACCGGGGCCGGCGGATTCGATCTGGTGCTGACCGACGTGCAGATGCCGGAAATGGACGGCTACGACCTCGCCCGCGCCGTCGGCCGGGTCGCCCCCACCCTGCCGGTGATCGGGCTGACCGCCCATGCGATGGACGAGGAACGCCGCCGCTGCGCCGCCGCCGGCATGGTCGAACGGGTGGTCAAGCCGGTAATGGTCGATGATCTGGTCGCCGCCATCCTCCGCCACCTGCCGCCCCGCCCGCCGCGCCCGAGCTGACCCGCGCCATCGGCACGACACCGTCAGGTGACACGGGCTCCCGCCCGTGGGCCCGGCCGGGGCGATGCCCCGGACCCCCTTCTTTTCGGGCCGGGCCGGACCGGGCGGACGGGAAGGTGATTTTTTACAAAATTTCGTTTGCCTGGGCCGGGGGATACGGCTATAAGACGGGCCTCGCCGCTGACGGAGTGTAGCTCAGCCTGGTAGAGCACTGTCTTCGGGAGGCAGGGGCCGGAGGTTCGAATCCTCTCACTCCGACCATCCAACGCGGTTCGCCGCGGCGAGACGCAAAAAGCCCTGGTTCGCAAGGACCAGGGCTTTTTCATATGCCGGCGGCGCCTTTTTTCATTTCGGCGATCTCGGCGGTTGGCAAAGCCCACGGATCGGACTATAAGACGCCCCTCCCCGGTGACGGAGTGTAGCTCAGCCTGGTAGAGCACTGTCTTCGGGAGGCAGGGGCCGGAGGTTCGAATCCTCTCACTCCGACCATCCCCGGGAGAACGAATAACCCGCCCAGTCCTCGACTCGGCGGGTTTTTCGTGTCTGCGCGCCGGCCCGAAAAAAGGAGGCCGGGCGTTGCCGCCCGGCCCAAGGTGGGGGGACCTCGCAGGGACAGAACCTCAGATCACCTTGCGCAGCTCGGACAGGAAGCCGGCCACCGCCTGACCAAGCTGTTCCGACTGGCGCGACAGGTCGCCGGCGGCGGCCAGCACCTCTCCGGCGGCATGGCCGGTTTCCTCCGCCCCCGCCGACAGGCGGTGGACGTTGGCGGTCACCTCGCTGGTGCCCTGGGCCGCGCGCTCGACATTGAGCGCGATTTCATGGGTGGCGGCGCCCTGCTGCTCGACCGCCGCCGAGATCGCCGCCGCATATTCGCCGACCTTGCCGATGGTGTCGGCGATCGAGCGGATCGCCGTGGCGGACTCGCCGCTGGCCGACTGCACCGCCGCGATCTGGGTGCCGATCTCGCCGGTGGCGCGGCCGGTCTGGTTGGCCAGCCCCTTGACCTCGCCCGCCACCACCGCGAAGCCCTTGCCCGCCTCGCCGGCCCGCGCCGCCTCGATCGTCGCGTTCAGCGCCAGCAGGTTGGTCTGGGCGGCGATGTCGGTGATCAGGCCGACCACCTCGCCGATCCGGGTCGAGGCCTCGGACAGGCCCTGGACCAGATCGTTGGTCCGGCCGGCCTGGGCCACCGCCTCGCCGGCCACGGTCGAGGATTTGGCCACCTGGGCGCTGATCTCGCGCACCGAGGCCGAAAGCTGCTCGGCGGCGGCGGAAACCGTCTCGACATTGTGCGACGCCTCCTCGGCGGCGGCGGCGACCTTGGCGGCGATGCTGCTGGTGGCGGTGGCGGTGCGCGCCATCCCCTCGGCGGTGGCGTGCAGTTCGGCGGCGGCGGCGGAGGTCAGCCGCACCACCTCGCCGACCGAGGCCTCGAACCCGGCGGTCACCTTGGCGAAATTGTCCACCTTGCGCTCGATCGCCTCGGTGGCGGCGTTGATCTGGCGGGCGCTGACCAGGAACTGGCCCAGCATGCCGCGCTCGACGATGCGGCGGAAATACTGGCCCCGGCTGACCGCCCCCATCGAGGCGGAAGCCTCGCGCACGAAGGAATCGGTGCGGTCGATCAAATCGTTGGTGGCGTCGATCAGGCTGCCGACCGCGCCGGTCTCGCGATAGCCGACCAGCCGCGCCTCGAAATCGCCCGCCGCCACCGCTTCCATCGTCGCCGCCGCCTGCACCATCAGCCGGCGCAGCCGCCGCAGCATCACCAGCGTCGCCACCGACAGGGTCAGCGCCAGCGCCGCAATCCCGAGCGACAGCAGCGAGGTTTCCCCCACCAGCGCGTCCTCCAGCACGATCGCCAGCGCGGTCAGCACCGTGCCGCCCGCCGCCCAGCGGGCCAGACGCAGCGAGGAGAAGCGGGCATTTCCGGCCGAACCGGGCTTCAGGCTAGAGCGAGAAGATGAAGCGGTCATAGCCGACTCCCAATTGCTCGAGGTGGGCGCGCAGATGGGCCTCGCCGGCGGCGACCGCCGCCTCGGGATCGCCCTCGGCCTGTTCCCGTTCCCGCAGCGCGCGGTAGAGCGGGATGATCACCCGCTCGAGCGGCGCGCGCTCCGGCACGCGGCGGTTGGAATGGAAGCCGATGATCCGCTGCTCGGCGTCGAAGCTGGGAGTGACGTGGGCCAGCACCCAGTAATGGTTGCCATGGTGGGTGCGGTTGACGACGTAGGCGAACATCTCCTTGCCCGCCTTGATCCGCCGCCACAGCTTGCGGAACAGACAGCGCGGCATGTCGGGATGGCGGATGATGTTGTGCGGCTTGCCGATCACCTCGGCCTCGGTGAACTCGCTGACCTCGAGGAAGGCGCGATTGGCATAGGTGATCGTCCCGGCCGGGTTGGTCTTGCTGACGATCACCTGATCGGCGTCGAAGAAACGTTCCTGTCCGGTCAAGGGTAAGGCTGGCTTCATCGCAGACCCCCGGTTTGGGTCACATCCGGCGGATCAGCGATCCGCGGCAACCGTTCTCTGGACGCATTCTGCCATGATGCATAAACCAAACGCCATAGAGTTATGCCCCTATTCGGCGCATTTTTTCAGCCACATATCATTTATGGGTCATTTACCATTACGTTAAGGATGGGGGCTCGGCCCCTCCGCCGGCAGCGGCGCCAGCGCCGCCGCCAGCACCGCCGCCCCGCCCCAGCCCGGCGCCGGATCGAACCGGGCCGGACAGGCCAGCGCGGCGGCGAGACGGCGGCGATAGGCGGCGCGCGGGATCTCGATCGCGCCGAACTGGCGCAGATGGTCGGTGACGAACTGGGTGTCGAGCAGCCGGAAGCCGCCTTGCTTCAGCCGCGCCACCAGATGGACCAGCGCCAGCTTCGAGGCGTCGGTGGCGCGCGAGAACATGCTCTCGCCGAAAAAGGCGCCGCCGAGCGCCAGCCCGTACAGCCCGCCGACCAGATGGCCGTCCTGCCAGCTTTCGACCGAATGGGCCAGCCCGACCCGATGCAGCGCCCCGAACAGCCGGACGATCTCGCCATTGATCCAGCTGTCGGGCCGGTCGGGTGTCGGGGCGCCGCAGGCCCGGATCACCGCGTCGAAGGCGGTGTCGCAGCGCACCTCGATCCCGCCCCGGCGCAGGGTGCGGCCCAGCCGGTGCGGCACATGGAAGGTTTCGAGCGGCAGGATGCCGCGCCATTCGGGATCGACCCAGTACAGCCGGGTGTCGTCGCGCTCGCGCGCCATCGGGAACACCCCGCAGGCATAGGCCTCGACCAGCCGCTCCAGACTCAGCCGTGTCATGCTCGCCTCCGGTTGCGGCGGCGCGTCGGGCGGTTGCCCGAGCCCGTCCTTTCGTCCATAGTCGAGGCAGGTTTTCCTTCCTGCCCAAAAATTGATCGAGTTCGCGCGTCATGGAGGTCGAGTTCAACCCGATTCTGGCGGTCGACAGCTACAAGACCAGCCACAAATGGCAGTATCCCGACGGTACCAGCCATGTCTCCTCCTACGTCGAGGCCCGCGCCGACCACAGCGGACTGGCGGTGCCCGGGGTGGTGACCTTCGGGCTCCAGGCCTATCTGCGCCGGCTTGCCGCCGCCCCGGTCACCGCCGCCTTCATCGACCAGGCCCGGACCCTGTTCGCCGCCCACGGCGTGCCGTTCTACGAGGAAGGCTGGCGCCACATCCTCGCCCGCCACGGCGGCCGCCTGCCGGTCGAGATCCGCGCCGTCGCCGAGGGCAGCGTGGTGCCGCCCGGCCATGCCCTGGTCCAGCTGGTCAACACCGACCCGGCGGCGTTCTGGCTGACATCCTACCTCGAAACCGCCCTGCTGCGCGCGGTATGGTATCCCTCGACGGTGGCGACCCTGTCCTGGGCGGTCAAGCGCCTGTTGCGCGAGGCGTGGGAACAGACCTCCGACGCCCCCGAGGCCAGCCTCGATTTCAAGCTGCACGATTTCGGCGCGCGCGGCGCCTCCTCGGCCGAAACCGCCGCGCTGGGCGGCATGGCCCATCTGGTCAATTTCCAGGGCACCGACACCGTCGAGGCCCTGCTCGCCGCCGCCCGCTTCTATGACGAGCCGATGGCCGGCTTCTCGATCCCCGCCGCCGAACATTCCACCATCACCAGCTGGGGCCGCGCCGGCGAGGCCGACGCCTACGCCAACATGCTGCGCCAGTTCGGCGGCCCCGGCCGGGTCGTCGCGGTGGTGTCGGATTCCTACGACGTGTTCCACGCGGTCGAATCGCTGTGGGGCGGCCGGCTGCGCCAGCAGGTGCTCGACATGGGCGGCACCCTGGTGATCCGCCCGGATTCCGGCGACCCGGTCGAGGTGGTGGCGCTGGTGCTGCGCCTCGCCGCCAACGCCTTCGGCACCAGCCGCAACAGCAAGGGCTACGAGGTGCTCCACCCCGCCGTGCGGGTGATCCAGGGCGACGGCATCAATCCCGCCACCATCCGCGCCATCCTCGCGCGGATGCAGGCCGACCGCTTCGCCATCGACAACATCGCCTTCGGCATGGGCGGCGCCCTGTTGCAGAAGGTCGATCGCGACACCTTCTCCTGGGCGATGAAGGCCTCGGCGATCCAGTGTCACGGCGTCTGGCGCGACGTGTTCAAGCAGCCGGTCACCGACCGGGGCAAGGGCTCGAAACGCGGCCGCCTCGCCCTCTGCCGCGACGCCGCCGGGGACTGGCACACCGTCCCCGCCGGCAGTTGCGCCGAGGCCGACGACCTGTTGCGGCCGGTGTTCCGCGACGGCGCCCTGCTGGTGTCGCACCGCTTCGCCGAGGTGCGCGCCCGCGCCGCCGCCGCCCTGCGCGACGCCGCCCCGCGCCACAGCGGCGACGGACCCGCCGCCCCGGCCCCGGTTCTGGCCTCGGCCGAGGCCGGCTGAGGCCGCCGGGCCCAGAGTCGCGCCCCGGGCGGACCTGTCATCGATGCACTTGAAGAACGCGGATCGTCTGCGGCATTCTCCCTGCTTTCGCAGAAATCGGGGGAGGCTGCTAAACCCGCGCGTTCATGGAGCGGGAGAGCGCCTTCCCCTTTCTTCCTCTCCCGGCCAAAGTTCGCAGCGAGTCTGATGCGCCTTCTGATCATCCAACCGTCCCACTACCGCTCGCCCACCGAGCGGGTCGTGTTCAAAAGCAAACGCCGCTCGGTGGTGCCGCTGACCCTGCCCTATCTCGCCGCGCTGACCCCGCCCGAATGGACGGTGCGGCTGATCGACGAGCAGTTGGAGGAGATCGACGACACCGCCCCGGTCGATCTGGTGGCGATCTCGTGCTGGACGCTGCATTCGGTGCGCGCCTACGACATCGCCGCCCGCTTCCGCGCCCGTGGCGTCAAGGTGGTGATCGGCGGGCCGCACGCGTTCTTCTACAACGAGGAGGCGCTCGATCATTGCGACGCGGTGGCGATCGGCGAGGCCGAGCCGATCTGGGCCACCCTCCTCGCCGACGCCGCCGCCGGCCGGTTGCAGAAAATCTATCGCGCCGAGCCGCTCGAAAACCTCGCCGGGCTGCCGATGCCGCGCTACGACCTGCTCGACATGCGCCGCTACGGGCCGTTCCGCACCTTCACCCTGCAATCCTCGCGCGGCTGTCCGTTCCAGTGCGATTTCTGTAGCGAGCGGCTCTACCTGGGCGGCCGCTACCGCTGGCGCCCCGCCGCCGAGGTCGCCGAGGAGATCCGCCGCTGCGGCGGCCGCAACCTGTTCTTCGGCGAAAGCAATTTCGGCGGCAACAAGCCCCGCGCCCTCGAACTGATGGAAGCGATGATCCCGCTCAAGGTGCGCTGGTCCACCCTGTGGTCATCGCATCTCTGCCTCGACGAGAATTTCCTCGACCTCGCGGTGCGCAGCGGGGTGCTGCACGTCAATATCGGCATCGAAAGCATCGATTCCGCCACCCTCAAGGCGATGCGCAAGACCGCCAACAAGGCCAATCGCTACGACGAGATGGTCGCCAACCTGCGCAAGCGCGGCATCAGCTTCTCGCTCAATTTCATCTTCGGCTGGGACGGCGAAAGCCCGACCGTGTTCGAGTCCACCCTTGAATTCCTTGAGCGCAACAAGGTGCCGGCCGCCTATTTCAACATCCTGACCCCGACCAAGGGCACCAAGCTGTACGAGGAGTACCTCGCCGCCGGCCGCATCCTCGATCCCGACTCGATCGACCGCTGGCCCGGCCAGCTCTGTCAGATCCGGCCCGAACAGGGCAGTCCGGCCGAGCTGGAAGGCCACATCCAGCAGATGTATCGCCGCTTCTACAGCCTGCCCTCGATGCTGCGCCGCCTGCCGCCGCCGCTCACCCAGGCCAACATCGCCTCGTGGGTGATCAACTGGTCGGAACGCCGCATGCACGGCTCGGCCCAGGGCAACAACGATTTCGACGGCTATTGAGAGATCTTCCGCCGCGCCCCACATCGAGGGCGAGGCCGCCCCGTCCCGGGCGCGGCGGGAGAAGCCCGACGAGATGACCGTCCGTGACCGCCTCGCCGCCCTGCGGCCCGGCCCCAGCGCCACCATCGCCCTGTGGCTGGTCGCCACCGTGCTGCTGTTCCTGCTGGTGCCCAACGGGCCGGAAAAGCGGTTCGCTTTCGGCTTCGGCAGCCTGCTCTATCTGCTCGCTCTGCCGCTCGGCCTCGCCCGCCCCGCCGCGATCCTGCCCTGGCGCGCCGAACCCCGCCGCTGGCAGGCCGCCATGACCTGTGGCGCGCTCGCCGCCTATACCGCGCTGCTCGCCCTTCTCAGCCGCTGAACGCGGGGCGCCGCCCCGCACCCCGCCAAGGGCCGCAAGGCCCTTGGAACCCATGACTTTTTCGCACAGCCTCAGCCCCGAGCCATGCGCGGGGGCGGTCAAGCCGTTGATGATCCTGCACTACGCGCATTAGGGGATAATTATCGGAATATTGCTTATAAAAGATATTTGGCGCAATGTTTTGGTTGATTTTTACGATGTGAAATTTCCAAAAAAATACCAAGAGGGGGATCATCATGACCGTCCGATCGTTTTCGGCCCTCCGGCACGCCGGGCCGCCCGCCCTGCTCGCCCTCCTCCTGCTCTCCGGCTGCGTGATGTTCGAGGACAATGTCAGCCAGGGCTATGCCACCAACAAAGATTTCGATGGCAGCAAAATCTCCTTCACCACCGCCGATGTCCGCACGGTGATTTCCCGGAACCGGTTCGGCGATGACCCCCAGAACAACCAGAACAAAAAGATCATATGCAGCGAGCCCAGCCCGGACATCGCGATGGCCATCGCGATGGTCAGCAAGTTGAGCGCCGACCGTAGTCAAGAAGTCAGCACCACCGTCAAGGAATTCAGCGGGAGTGCCAAGGAAACGATGGGGGTCACCGCCGAGCACAACCTTACCCAGACCCTGACCCAACTGGTCGGCCGTTCGGTCGCGGTTCAGGCCCTGCGCGACGGCACCTTCCGCGCCTGCGAGGCCTACGCCAACGGTGCCATCGACAAGGACGAATATGCCCTGATCCTCAGCCAGTATGGCGATGTGCTCTCGACCCTGATCCTGGCCGAAAACGCCGAAAAGAGCAAAATCGACGCCGTCGCCGGCAATTACGTCGCCTATTCCCTGCCCCGCCTCACCCACGCGATGTTTGTCGCCTGCGTGCAGAACAAGAAGATAGCGACGAAAGGACAAGTCAACCCAAACAATGAAGGAAACCCATTTCTTGACAGGTTCTGCGAGAGTTTCGCCAGTCAGGACGGCCTGAAAACAATCATGGCCGACATGCAGCCGACGCCCTATTCCGCCCCCGCCGCCGACAAGGCCGCGAAGGACGACAAGGCCGCGACGGCCGCCGTCAAATCCTGGACGGTGGAGTTCACCAGGACCTACGAGCTGAACGCGGTGGAAGCGGCCAAGATCAAGGACGCCGCCACGGCCCTGACCACCGCGCTGAAGACCGACAAGACCGCCACCCTCAAGATCGTCGGCCACGCCACCGAAACCCCGCCACCGCCGGCCGGCACGACCAACGAGGGCGTCGCCCTGAAACGGGCCGAAACCGTGATGAACATCCTCGTCAACGCGCACCAGATCGACTCGGACAAGATCGACCCCAGCGGCGACGCCAAGAGCGAACCGAAACGGAAGGTCGCGGTCATCACCCTGAAAACCGCGCCCCCCAAATAGCGCCGGCCCGCGCCATCGCGGCGATGCCGGGGACAGCGCCGCCGTCCCCGGCATTGTTGTGTCAGTCCGGCGCGACGAACAGATCGGGCAGCGGGATCCGGCCCGGCACCACCGCGTAGCGGGCGAAATCGGTGACGCCGCTTTCGGCCAGCGCCTCCTCGTCGAGATAGAACCGGCCGGTATGGGTGCGCGACGGCCGGGTCAGGATCGCGTGGGCGGCGTCGGCGACGATTTCCGGCCGGCGGCAATGTTCCGGCCGGATCGGCGCGCCGACCACCCGCATCGCCGCCGTGTCGATCAGGGTGCGCGGCCACAGCGCGTTGGCGGCGATGCCGAGCGGGCGGAATTCCTCGGCCCAGCCCAGCACCAGCAGGCTCATCCCCATCTTGCTCAGCGTGTAGGCCGGATGGGGGCCGTACCAGCGCGGATCGAGGCTGGGCGGCGGCGACAGGGTCAGGATGTGGGGATTGTCGGCCCGTTTCAGCGCCGGCAGGCAGGCCCGGGTCAGCGCGAAGGTGGCCCGCACATTGACCCCGACCATCAGGTCGAACCGCTTCATCTCGGTCTCGGCGGTGCCGGTCAGGCTGATCGCCCCGGCATTGTTGATAACGATGTCGATCCCGCCGAACCGCTCCAGCGCCGCCGCCACCGCGCGTTCGATCTGGCTTTCGTCGCGCACATCGACCTTCAGCGCCAGCGCCTGCCCGCCCGCCGCGACGATCTCCTCGGCCGCTTCGTGGATGGTGCCGGGCAGGGTCGGATGCGGCGTCTCGGTCTTGGCGGCGAGGACGATGTTGGCGCCGTCCTGCGCCGCCCGCAGCGCGATCGCCTTGCCGATGCCCCGGCTGGCGCCGGTGATCAGCAGGGTCTTGCCGGCCAGCCCGCTCATGCCGCCACCTCGGCGCGCGGCGCCGCCGGCTCCAGGCTGCGGTCAAGCTCGCGCCACGCCCCGGCCCAGGCCGGCGGCGGCGGCGGGGTGCCGTTCCAGCCGGCCTCCGCCACCACCTCGGCCGGCGCCACCACCCCGGTCGGACCGACGAAGGCGGCGCGCATCAGGGCATGGCAGGCCAGCCCGTCCGGCCCCTCGATGCGATGGTCGAGATACAGCCAGCGTTCATCCCACCCGACCAGCCGGGTCTTCAGCGTGAAGGGCTGGAACGGCCGCAATTGGCGGCGGAAGCGCACCACGCTGCCGGCCAGCACCGCCTGCCAGCGCCGCCGCAGCACCGCCCGCCACAGCCCGCCCCGCACGACCAGATCAAGCCGGCCGAGATCCATCACCGCCAGATAGCGGGCGTTGTTCATGTGCAGGTTGAAGTCGAGATCGCTCGGCCACACCCGGAAATTCAGTTCCGACTCATCCAGCAGGCCCAGTTTCGGCCGCCGCCCCGTCGTCGCCAGCACCCGGGCCATGCGAAACCACAGGCTCATTGTCTGATCCTCCCAAAGAACGCGGGGCGCCGCCCCGCACCCCGCCAAGGGCCGGAGGGCCCTTGGAACCCAGTCCTTGTCCTTCACGCGACCGGCGCCCAGGGTTGCAACCGCGCCGGTCGGACGACCTCCAAGTGATGGGATCCAAGGGCCTTGTGGCCCTTGGCGGGTCGAGGGCAGCGCCCTCGTCTTAAAACGCCGCCTCCTCGAACCCGAGGATGCTTTCCCCCCCGGCCATGATGATCGAGAACAGCGCCCCGGTCTGCGGCAGCAGCCGGTCCATGTAGAACCGGGCGGTCGCCAGCTTGGCGCGGTGGAAGCCGTCGGGATCGTCGTCGAGCTTGCCCCGGCTGATTTCGGCCATCCGCGCCCACAGGTAGCCGAGCGCCACCAGCCCGAACAGGCGGAGATACTCGGTCGCCGCCGCCGCCGCCTCGTCCGGCTTGGCGAGGCCGACCCGGGCGATGTGGGCGGTCGCCTGCTGGAGGCGGACGAACGCCTTGGCCAGCGGCTGGATCAGCGCCGCCTGGGATTCGTCCTCGATCCGGGCGTTGATGAAGTCCGACACCGGATGGAAGAAGCGGCGCAGGTTGCGCCCGGCCTGGGCCGGCAGCTTGCGCCCGATCAGGTCGAGCGCCTGCACCCCGTTGGTGCCTTCGTAGATCTGGGCGATGCGGCAATCGCGCACATATTGCTCCATCCCGTGTTCGCGGATGTAGCCGTGCCCGCCGAACACCTGGAGGCCGAGATTGGTCGATTCGAAGCCAAGGTCGGTCAGCAGCGCCTTGACCACCGGGGTCAGCAGGGCGACGAACTCGCCCGCCGCCGCCCGTTCGGCCGGATCGGCGGCGCGTTCCTCGTCATCGACCGCGCGGGCCACCCACAGCGCCAAAGCGCGGCTGCCCTCGATATAGGCGCGCTGGGTCAGCAGCATGCGGCGGACGTCGGGATGGACGATGATCGGGTCGGCCGCCAGTTCGGGATGGGCCGGCGCCGACAGGGCGCGGCCCTGGATCCGTTCGCGGGCATAGGCGACCGAACCCTGATAGGCCGCCTCGGCCAGCCCCAGCCCCTGGACGCCGACCGACAGCCGTTCGGTGTTCATCATCGCGAACATCGCCCGCATCCCCTTGTGCGGCTCGCCGATCAGCCAGCCAGTGGACTCGTCGAAGTTCAGCACGCAGGTGGCCGAGGCCTTGATCCCCATCTTGTGTTCCAGCGCCCCGCACGACACGCCGTTGGCCGGGCCGGGATTGCCCTCGGCATCGACCAGCCGCTTGGGGACCAGGAACAGGCTGATCCCCTTGACCCCCTTGGGGGCGTCAGGCAGCCGGGCCAGCACCAGATGGATGATGTTGTCGGTCAGGTCATGGTCGCCGGCCGAGATGAAGATCTTGGTGCCGGTGATCTTGTAGCTGCCGTCTTCCTGCGGCACCGCCTTGGTGCGCAGCAGGCCGAGATCGGTGCCGCAATGCGGCTCGGTCAGGCACATCGTCCCGGCCCAGGTGCCATCGACCAGCCTGGGCAGATAGAGATCCTTCAACTCGGCGCTGCCATGGGCGTGCAGCGAGACATAGGCGCCGTGCGACAGGCCGGGATACATCCCGAACGACAGGTTGGAAGAGCAGATCATCTCCTCGACCAGGGTGGCGACGCTCTTCGGCCAGCCCTGGCCGCCATAGGCCGGATCGCAGCCGATCGAGGTCCAGCCGCCCTCGCGGAACAGCCGGTAAGCCTCGGGAAAGCCCTGCGGCGTCCGCACCACCCCGTTTTCCAGCCGGCAGCCTTCCTCGTCGCCCGAGCGGTTGAGCGGGTGCAAGACCTGCTCGCACAGCTTGGCCGCCTCGTCGAGCACCGGGTCGATCAGGTCGCGGGTGAAATCCTCGCAGCCGGGCAGCCGCGCCAGCGACTCCCCGTCGAGCAGGTCGAACAACACATAACGCATGTCGCGCAACGGCGCGGAATAGCTGGCCATCGTGAAGTCCCTTCCCTTGCCAGCGCGGGCACCACCCCCCCAAGGGGATCCAAGGGCCCCCGGCCCTTGGCGGGTGCGGGCAGCGCCCGCGCTTTTTTTGTTCAGTTGCGCAACGGCTTGCCGGTCAGCAGCATCGCCTCGATCCGGTCGAGGGTGCCGGGATGGCGCACCAGCCGGTTGAAGGTCGTCCGCTCCAGTTCCAACACCGCATCCTCGCTCAACGGCGCCAGGATGTCGGCGTCGGCGCCGCCCGACAGCACCTCGGCCAGGGCGCCGCACACCACCATGTCGTGGGCGGTGGCCTTGCCCTGCTGACCCAGGCCGCGCAGGGCCATTTCCAGCGCCACCCGTCCGCTCGGCCCCGGCAGGGTCAGCACCGGCGGGGTCGGCGGGGTGTAGCCCTCGACCAGCGACAGCGCCTTGGCCTTGGCGTCGGCCAGCAGCCGGGCGCGGTTCATGGTGATGCCGTCGGTGGGACGCAGGAACAGCAGTTCCTTGGCCTCGGCCGCCGATTTGGCGACGGTGGCGGTGCCGAGGATCTCGAACGCCCGCGCCACCGGCGGCATCGGCCCGTGCGGCAACCCGCCCAGGGTGCTCCAGCGGTGCAGCATCTCCTTGCAGCCGCCCCAGGCCGGGATCAGGCCGACCCCGACCTCGACCAGACCGATATAGCTCTCGGCGTGGGCCTGGACCGCGTCGCAATGGAGCAGGATTTCGCAGCCGCCGCCGACCGCCATCCCCGACGGGGCGCCGACCACCGGGAACGGCGCGTATTTGAGGGCGCGGTAGGTCTGCTGGCCGGCGGCGACCAGTTGCTCGATCTCGGTCCAGGCGGCGATGTTGGCGGCGAACAGGGCCAGACCGAGATTGGCCCCGGCCGAGAAGTGGGTGCCCTCGTTGTAGATCACCAGCGCCTTGAACTCTTTCTTGACCAGACGGATGGTCTTGCCGAGCAGGTCCATGATGTCGGGATCGAGCGAGTTCATCTTGCTGGTGAACTCGAAGCAGGCAACGCCGTCGCCGATGTCCCACACCGCCGCCGAGCCGTTCTTCAGGCGCGGCGGGCCGGCCAGCTTGACGTCCTCCAGCAGCAGCACCCCGGGCGGGCGCGGCAGGCGGCGATAGGCGCCGTCGAGGCCGACCACCTCGCGATGGGCCGCCTCGACCCGGTAGAAGGTCCGGCCGCCGGCCAGTTGCAGCGCCGCCGGCACCGCCCAGCCGCTGGCGGCGATCCGTTCGGCCAGCCACTCGGCGCCGAGCCGGTCGATCAGCTCGAACGGACCGAACTTCCAGTTGTAGCCAAGCCGCATCGCCTCGTCGATCGCCTCGACCGTGTCGGCGGCGTCGCCGAGCAGGGCGGCGGCATAGGTCAGGGTGCGGCCCATCACCGCCCAGGCATAGCGGCCATGGACGCTGTCATGGCTCAGCAGCTTGCGCAGGTCGCGGCCGGCGACGGACAGCGCGTCGATCTCCGGCTTGCGGGTCGGGCGGAATTCGCCGCTGGCAAGATCGACCGCCTCCTTGCGCTTGCCGGCCTCGCGGTTGATCCGGTAGAAGCCGCCCTTGCCCTTGCGCCCGGTATAGCCGGTGGCGATCAGCTGCTCGACCAGCGGCAGCGGCCGGTTCATTTCATGGAACGGGTCCTCGGCCGGCAGCGCGGCGGCGAGGCTGGCATTGACATGCGGCATCAGATCGAGCCCGACCAGATCGAGCAGGCCGAACACCCCGGTCTTGGGGATGCCGAACGGCCTTCCGATGATCGCGTCGGCCGCCTCGATGTCGAGGCCGAGTTCGAACGCCTCGACCACCGCCGCCTGGAGCCAGTAGACCCCGAGCCGGTTGGCGATGAAGCCGGGACGGTCCTTGGCCGCCACCACGCTCTTGCCCAGGGCGAGGTCGGCGAAGCGGCGCACCCGCTCCAGCGCCACCGGGCTGGTGGCCGGGCCGCCGACCAGTTCCAGCAGCCGCATGTAGCGCGGCGGGTTGAAGAAGTGGGTGACGCAGAAATCGGCGGCGAAGGCGGCCGACTGGCCCTCGACCAGATGGGCCAGCGGAATGGTCGAGGTGTTGGACGACACCACGCTGCCGGGGCGGCGCACCGCGTCGATCCGGGCGTAGAGGGCGCGCTTGATGTCGATCCGCTCGATCACCGCCTCGATGATCCAGTCGCAGCCGGCGATGCGGTCGAGATGGTCCTCGATGTTGCCGGGGCTGATCAGCCGGGCGGCGGCGCGGCTCATCAGCGCCGCCGGCTCGGCCTTCTTCAGCCGCTCCAGCGCCCCCTTGGCGATGGCGTCGCGGTCGGCGGCGCCGTCGGGAACGATGTCGAGCAGCAGCACCGGAATGCCGGCATTGGCGACCTGGGCGGCGATCCCCGCCCCCATCGTGCCGGCGCCGATCACCGCGACCCGGGCGATCGGCGGCAGATCGCCCGCCGCCGCCGCTGCCACGTCGGGCACCACCGTGCCGAGCGCGCTCATCACGCCGCCTCCAGCACGGTGGCGATGCCCTGGCCGCCGCCGATGCACTGGGTCGCCAGCGCGTAGCGGCCCTTCTCACGCGCCAGCAGCGCCGCCGCCTTGCCGACGATGCGGGCGCCGGTGGCGCCGAGCGGATGGCCCAGCGCGATCGCGCCGCCGTCGAGATTGACCTTGGCCCGGTCGAGGCCGAGTTCGCCGATGCAGGCCAGCGCCTGACTGGCGAAGGCCTCGTTCAGCTCGATCACGTCGAGGTCGGACGCGGAGATCCCGGCCCGCTCCAGCGCCTTGCGGCTGGCCCCGATCGGGCCGAGCCCCATCACCTCGGGGGCGCAGCCCGACACCGCGAAGCTCTTCAGCCGGGCCAGCACCGGCAGGCCGTGGCGCAGGGCGTAGGCCTCGGAGCAGATCAGCACCGCGGCGGCGCCGTCGGTCAAGGGCGAGGCGGTGCCGGCGGTGACCACCCCGTCGGCGGAGAAGGCCGGCTTCAGCTCGGCCAGCCCTTCGAGGGTGGTGTCGGGACGGATGCAGCCATCGGCGGCGACATGGCCCTTCGGCCCGGTCACCGGGATGATCTCGGCCGACAGCGCGCCCTGGTCGCGGGCGGCGGCGGCGCGGCGGTGGGATTCGACCGCGAATTCCTCCTGGGCCCGGCGCGAGATGCCGCAGCGGGCGGCGACGGTCTCGGCGGTCTCGCCCATGCTGACATAGGCCGCCGGCAGCCGCTCGGCCAGCGCCGGGTTGGGCAGCGGGTTGAAGCCCATCATCGGCACCCGGCTCATGCTCTCGACCCCGGCGCAGACGAACGCCTCGCCCGCCCCGGCCAGGATCGAGCCGGCGGCGACATGGATCGCGCTCATCGACGAGCCGCAGAAGCGGTTGAGCGTCGCCGCCCCGACCGCCTGGGGCAGATCGGCGATGAAGCCGACCAGCCGGGCGAGGTTGAAGCCCTGCTCGCCCTCGGGGAAGGCGCAGCCGAGCAGCAGATCCTCGATGTCGGCGGCCGGGATCCCGGCGCGGGCGACCAGGGCGCGCACCACCTGGCCGGCGAGGTCATCGGGACGGACCGGGGCGAGATCCCCCTTCTTGGCCGGGGTAAAGGGCGAGCGCGCGTACCCGGCGACAACCACCTTGCTCATCGACGTGTCTCCACTGGAAAGGAAGGAACGGGGCCCGTGCAAAAACGCAGGGCTCTGCCCTGCACCCGCCAAGGGCCGCAAGGCCCTTGGAACCCCTGGGTCTGGATCGGGGCCGAGGAAAGGCGCCCGCCCCGAACGACAGACCGGAGAGGTCCAGGAGCCGACGGCTCCTGGCGGGTGCAGGGCAGAGCCCTGCGCAAAAACGACGAGGGGAAAAGGCCTAGGACTCGATGCCCTTGCCGCGCAGCGTTTCGAGGCTGATCCGCTCGATGTCGCGCAATTCGGACAGCGAGGTCTGCACCGCCTGCAACTGGTCCTCGAGCAGGGCGATCCGCCCCCGCACCTTGGTCACCAGCAGCCGGAGTTGCTCGACCTGGGTGGTGTCCACCACGTACAGGTCGAGAAATTCCTTGATGTCCTTGAGGCTGAAGCCCAGCCGCTTGCCGCGCAGGATCAGGATCATCCGCGCCCGGTCGCGATGGGTGTAGATCCGGGCATTGCCGGCGCGCTGGGGCCGGATCAGCCCCTGATCCTCGTAAAAACGGATGGTGCGCGGGGTGATCCCCAGCTCGCGGGCGAGCTCGGTCACCGAATAAAGTTTGTCCATGTCGGCAGGCTGTCCATCGGGCGAGAAAGTGACGTGGAGGGAGGGAAGCTTCCCTATACGTCGGTGTGATAGCATGCGGAACCGCCATGGTCATAGTCCTGTTCACAAGGCTGGGCTGGAAGCGGTCAGACCGCGTCGCGGCGGGCGGGATCGGCGCGGCGTTCGGCCCGCGCCATTTCCTCGGCCACCAGTTCGCGTTTCGACAGCTTGCCGATCATCGTCTTGGGCAATTGCTCGCGGAATTCGATGCTTTTCGGCAGTTCGATCCGCGAGACATGGGAGGCGAGGAACGTGCGCAGTTCCTCGGGCTCGACGCTCATCCCCTCGCGCAGGCGGACGAAGGCCTTGGGCGCCTGACCGCGATAGGAGTCGGGGATGCCGATCACCACCGCCTCGGCCACCGCCGGGTGCTGGTACAGCGCCTCCTCGATCACCCGGGGATAGACGTTGAAGCCGCCGCACAGGATCACGTCCTTGATCCGGTCGGTCAGATAATAATAGCCGTCCTCGTCGCGCTGGCCGATGTCGCCGGTGCGCAGCGCGCCATCGACGAAGGCGGCCGCCGTGTCGCCGGGACGGTTCCAGTAGCCGGCCATCACCTGCGGCCCGCGCACGCAGATCTCGCCGCGCTCGCCCGGGGGGACCAGTTCGGTCGGATCGTGCGGCGCCCGCAATTCGATGGTGGTGCCGGGCAGCGGCAGGCCGATCGCCCCGTCGCGGCGCTCGCCCACCAGCGGGTTGCAGGTCACCACCGGCGAGGTCTCGGACAGGCCGTAGCCCTCGACCAGCCGGCAGCCGGTCAGCTGCTCGAAGCGGTGGGCGACCTCGACCGGCAGCGGCGCGCCGCCCGAGATGCAGATCTTCAGCGAGGACAGGTCAAGGTCGGTCCGCTTCTCCGCCGCGCCATTGATCGCGGTGTAGATCGTCGGCACCCCGGGGAACACCGTCGGCCGGCGCCGGGCGATCAGCTTCAGCACCTGGTCGAGGTCGAAGCGCGGCAGCAGGATCAGCTCGCAGCCGAGGCTGACCCCCAGATTCATCACCACCGTCATCGCGAAGACGTGAAACAGCGGCAACACCCCCAGCATCCGCTCCTGCCCGGCATTGAGCCCGGTGCCGGCGACCCAGGCTTCGAGCTGGGCGGTGTTGGCGGTCAGGTTGGCGTGGGTCAGCATCGCCCCCTTTGGCACCCCGGTGGTGCCGCCGGTATATTGCAGCACCGCGACGTCGCGGGCGGGGTCGATCGCCACCGGGCGCGGCCCGCCGGCATTGCCGATCAGCCGGGCGAACGAGACGTGGCGCAGGTCGTCGGGCACCTCGGCGCATTCCGAGCGGCGCAGCACCGAGAACAGCACCCCCTTGACCGCCGGCAGGATCCCGCTCATCGGGCAGACCACCACCCGCTCCAGGCAGGTCTGTTCCAGCATCGCCGCGACCTTGGGATAGATCTGCTTGAGGTCGAGCGTCACCATCAGGGTGGTGCCGGAATCCTCGATCTGGTGCTTCATCTCCCGCTCGACATAGAGCGGGTTGAAATTGACCACGATCCCGCCGGCCTTCAGCACCGCGTAGTAACAGATCACGAAATAGGGCGTGTTGGGCAGACAGAGGCCGACCCGCACCCCCTTGCGCACGCCGAGATGCTGGAAGCCGCGCGCGGCGCGCTCGACCAGCGCGCCCAGCTCGGCATAACTGGTGCGGCGGCCGAAGAAATCGAGCGCGGGACGGCCGGGGAAACGGGCCACCGCCCGATCGAGCAGATCGGCGACCGGGCCGAGGGCAAGACTGGCCGAAGCCGGATTGAATGCGTTGGTCACCTGAAGGAACCCTCCCTGTCCTGTGGGCGGCGCTCGTGCTGATCTCGCGATCACTTGCCGGCGCTTCTTGCCTTCTGGTTGAGAACCCGGGCGCAAGGACCCCGGTCCGGCAGGACCGGGGTCGCGCGGGGTCAGAATTTCATGTTGAAGCCAAGGCTGACGATATCGACGCTGCTGTCGTACTGGCCGGTCAAGGTGTTGGTGGCCAGCGAGGTCTTCGACACGTCATTGATGTTGGCCTTGTCGGCAAACAGGTGGGCATAGCCGAAATTGAGCTGATTACCCGGGCTGAAATCGTAGCTGTAGCCGAATGACAGCCAGTAGCGGTTGGAGTCGGGGATTCGGGCGGTGCGATGGGCATCCTTGACCGCCGACTGGTCGTAGGCGGTACCGAAATGGAACTTGCCCCAATCCTCGGTGCTGTAGGTGGCGCCAACCGAGAAGAACCAGGTGTCGCGCCAATGTTCCTCGACCACCGACGGATTGCGGCCGTTGGCATATTCGATCCGCAGGGTGCGGAAGGTCGACCATTGCGTCCATTGCAGGTCGCTCATCACCGCCCAGCGCGGGGTGATGTCCTGGTAATAGCCGAGCGAGACGGTGTCCGGCGTGGTCAGCGTCGCCTCGGCGGTGCCATAGGCGAAGGCCGGGTTGGTCGACAGGCCGCCGACGGTGGGAATGCCCTCGAACCGGGCCTTGCCCTGGATGGTGTGATGGACCTGCGAGCGGTAATTGAGGCCGACCCGCGCCGTGGGATCGAATTCCCACAACAGGCCGAGGTCGCCGCCGAAACCGATCGAGTCGCCCTGCACCGTCATCTTGCCGTCATTGGCACCCACCGCGCGGAAGTCGATCGCCTGCGACAGGGTGACCGAGGTATAGTCGATCTGCGGCCCGCCGCCGATCGAGAGATGCTCGTTGATGCGGTAGGACAGCGACGGGCTGACGTTGATGTTGGTGATGTTGCTGGTCAGAGCGTTGTAGCGGCCGACCCAATCGCTTTTGTAGTGCGAACGCAGGCCGAACGGCGCGGTGACCGCCACCCCGAGCTTCCAGTCGGGATTGATGTCCCACAGCGCGTAGGTCGCCCCCACCGCCGCGTCCATGATGGCATCGCCACCGGTGCCGCCGCCGTTGCGGGCGCCGTTGCCCCGGGTCGACACGCCATCGAACTCGGCCGTCGGCATGATCCAGGTGACGCTGCCGCCGGTCTGCGACCCTTCCAGCCGGGCCATGCCGGCCGGGTTGTAATAAATGGTGCTGATGTCGTAGGCCTTGGCGGTCGAACCGGCATAGGCGTTGCCCAACGCTTCCGCGCTCTGCTCGCGCAGGGCGAAGCCGGCGGCTTCGGCCTGACCGCTGGCCGACATGGCGGCCAACAGGCCAAACACCCCCAAAGACGCCGGATGGCGAATGATCTGAGACATGGTGTGGTTTCCTCCCGCGGCGATCTTAGCGTCGCCATTGCTCTTACGCTAACCGTCCATTCTCGTTTCGTCAATAGGTTTACGTTTACGTAATGGGCATGCCCTCCCCTTCCCCTCGGAACGACGATGTTCCCGTTTTGGACGGACGCCCCGCCCGGCGCCGCCCCGGGCGCCGGGCGGACGGGATCACTTGCGGCCGAGCCGGACCATCTCGATCGGATAGCCGGCCCGGGTGAAGGTGGCCCGCAGCAACAACCCGTCCGGGCCGTACCACAGGTCGCGCTCGATGTCGCCCGACACCCGGACATGGTCGGCGCGGGCGCTGCCGCCGTCGGGCAGCGGGATGGTCTCGGTCCCGAGCGTCACCACCTCGACCGCATAGGGCTTGGCGTCGATCACCCCGAACAATTGGCCATGGCCGACGATCGCCCGGCTCCACAGCGTCAGCGGCAGCGCCTCGGCCGGGCGCTGGCCGGCCTCGCCGTTGACCCGCACCGCCCAGGCCCCGCCGCCGCGCTCGGCCTCGGTGTGGGTGCGGGTGCCGTCATCGTCGGTATCGGCCACCATCCGCACCAGCCGGCCGTCCTGCCAGCGTTCCTCGCGGCGGTGGTCGTAGTGGAAATCCATGAACAGCACCCGGGCCTTGGTGTGGGTTTCGACCTGGACCCGGGCGGACTCGCCCTCGCGGTCGAGGCTGACCCGCTCGCGGCCGATCGGCTCGCCCTCCTTGCGGATCTCGTAGGTCAGCACGGTCGGTTCGCCCGCCGCCCGGACGGCGGGCGACAGCAGCAGGCCGACCGCCAACACGGCAGCCGTCGCAACGAAACGGTTCATCGGGATCCTCTCCTCGGAGTTCGTGCAGCGATCGAACCTGGAAAGACAACGCCCGGGGCAAACGCGGGCGTCGTTCCGTCAGGTTCGGGCCGAAGGGGGGGCGGTCCACCAACGCTTCAGGCGATGGCGCCGACCAGCTTCATCGCCACCCCGATCGAGCCGACCACCTTGAGCTTGCCGAGGGCATAGCCGAGCATCGGGTCCATCCGCCCCTCCATCATCCGAATCAGATTGTCGGAGGAGCAGCGGATCACGCAAGCCGCGTCGGCCTCGTCGTCGGGATCGGCCTCGGTCAGCGTCGCCGGGACCGAGCGGGCATCGATCACCCACGATCCGTCGGAGTCGAGATCGAACCGGACCACCGCGCCAATTTGGGTCAGACGGGGCAAGGCTTCGCGTAAATGCTGTTCGACGTCGGCCATTTTTTTTCCTCTCCTGTTCGACCAACGGGATTTTTCCCATTGTTTTTTATAACGTTTACGTAAACGTAATCGGCAACTCAAGCTTCTTCGCCGGGACGTTTTAGGATTTTAATCAGTAAGGGACTCAGCCTATGGCGGGGGGAACAGAAGCGACTAAAGCTTCATTAACAATGCTTTGATTATGGCCACCTTTCGGCGGCGCGCATTGGGCGAGAAAGCCTTGCGGCTTTTGGTCCTATAGTCCTATACGTCAGAGATATCCCCAAAGCGAAATATGGCAAAGGGCCAAGCGCGGCCGCCCGCACCGGGGGGAAGCCTTGATTCGATTGCCTTTCCCCCCGCCCCGCCCTTTCCCCTTGCCGCGATTTCGATAGATGCCTATTTAATAGCAACCAATCAAATTGCGGAGGGTGCGATGCCGCTGGCGGAACGGGAGCGGATCGGTCTCGATCTCGGGCGGCTGGCCCGACTGTGGCGGGCGCGGCTGGACGAGCGGCTGGCCCCGCTCGGCCTGACCCAGGCCAAATGGGTGATCCTGCTCCATCTCGACCGCTGCGGCGGCACGCTCCCCCAGCGCGAGCTGGTGATCCGGGTCGGGGTCGAGGGGCCGACCCTGGTCCGCGTCCTCGACGGGCTGGAACGGCGCGGCCTGATCGAGCGGCGCGACTGCCCGAGCGACCGCCGCAGCAAGATCGTCACCCTGACCCCCGCCGCCGCCCCGCTGATCGCCCGGATCGCCGCGATCGCCGGCACCCTGCGCGAGGAGGCGCTGGCCGGGCTCGATGACGAGGCGCTGGCCGCCTGTCACGCCGCGCTGCGGCGGATGACCCTGAATCTCGAGTCGGGCCCCCTCGAACCGGGCGGGCCGTCATGATCGCCCCGCCCCGCCCGCTGCTGCTGGGGCTCGGCCTGCTGCTGACCGCCGGCGGGGCCGCCGCCTGGGGCTATGGCCGGCTCGGCCACGTCACCGAGACCGACGCCCGGGTGATGGCCGACATGATCACCATCAGCAGCCGGATCGACGGCTGGGTGGTCGAACGCCCGGTCACCGACGGCCAGACCGTCGCCGCCGGCGCGGTGCTGGCGGCGATCGACCGGCGCGAGGCCGACCAGCGGCTCGACGCGCTGGCCGCCCGCGCCGAGGCGCTGCGGCTGGAACGCGAGCGGGTCGAGACCCAGCGCGCGGTCGCCGACGGCGCCAGCCGGGGCGCGCTGGCCGCCGCCACCGCCAGCCGCGCC